>JBDTAI010000382.1:0-8559 GCA_039924685.1 Ktedonobacterales bacterium | reverse complement strand
GATCAGCGTCGCCACCTCGCGCACAGGGTCAAGCGTCACGCCAAAGCGCCCGGCAAACCAGGCCGCAAACGCTTCACGCAGCGCAGGCATGCCCGCATATTCGGGATAGCGCTGGTTTTCGGGGTCCTGTGCGCTCTCCGTCAGCGCGGCCAGCACGGCGGGCGGCGTGGGCAGATCGGGATCACCCATCGAAAGGTTGATCACATCAACGCCGGAGGCGCGCAATCCGGCGATCTTACGGTTGTATTCGGCGAAGTGATAGGGCGGCAGGCTGGTCAGGCGGCGTGAAAGCTGCATACTGGCATACTCCTGTTTGGCGAATGCTTGGCGGATGGGCGGAATATCTGCCGGCAGTGTACCACCAGCAGGAGCTTATGGCCCGATCTTCGCCCGCACTTGACAGGATCGGCCTAGCGCCCGCTATACTGCATGGCATGGCATGGCATGGGCGACTAGGGCGCACTCGGCCTTGATGCTGTTTGACACTTCTTCGGGTACGGGATCGCAGTTGGTGGTTCGTGGCCTTCAGGCCACGACTCATCCTTGCGAGCGAACTACCTAGTACCCAAGCACGATGTCACACCACATCGAGGCCGGAGCACGCAACGGATGGCGGCCTGAAGTCCGTTTGCTATGGCGCCTGGTTATCATCAAGCGGGTACAGCGGTACAAGCGATACAGCAGAACGACAGATGACGGGCGGCCTCGGTAGTGAGCGCCACCGGAACACGCAGCCGCAACAGCGACGACGAGTGGCAGCAGTGGCGTGGCATACAGCGGCGTGCGGCGCCACGAGGCAGTGGAGGAGAGACCGGCGATGGACGTGACGGCATTGGAAGGCGCGTCGCTCGGACCCTACCGGCTCCTGCGGCGGCTGGGTGTTGGTGGCGTCGGCGATGTGTATCTGGCGCAAGGACCAACTCCCCCACGCCTTACCAGCGCTCCGGCGCCCGCGACACCGTTGCCCCCCGGTCCAGCCCAGGTAGCGGCGCAAGCCTCCGCGCAGGTGGCGATCAAGGTGCTGCGCGCCACGCCCACCGATACGCTGGCGCAGGATGTGTCGCGTCAGATCAAAGCTGCGGCGGACCTGCATCAGTCACACATCATCCCCTACTATGGCGTCGCGCAGGATGCGACGATGTTTGGCGTGGTGATGGCCTATGCGCCGGGCGGCTCGCTTGGCGATACACTGGACGGGCGCAACGGCAAGGCGCTGACACTGCCGCTGGATGGGCGTGTGGTGGCCCGGCTGGTGACGCAGCTTGCCCGTGCACTCGCGGCGGCGCATGCCGCTGGCCTGACGCACGGCGACCTCAAGCCGAACAACATCTTTGTGCGCACCTCGCCCACCGGTGGCCCGTTCGCCGTCCTCAGCGACTTCGGGCAGGGTGTCGCCACACCGACTGCGGCGCACCTGCTGGCGCGTGGCGCGCAACTCGCGCCTGAACAGGCGACCTGGGCGCGGGAACAGCTACACTTCGCCGCGCCTGAGCAATTGACGGGAACCACACTGCCCGCGTCGGATCAATTTGCGCTGGCTGCCATCGCCTATCTGCTGCTGACCGGTCAGGCTCCCCAGCGCGAAACACTCACGCCGCCGTCACAACTCAATCCTGCGCTGCCCGCCGAACTCGATGCGGTGCTGCGCCGCGCATTGGCTCCACAGCCAGAGAACCGTTATCCGGATATGCGCCTCTTCGCCGCTGCGTTCGATGAGCCACTGGCGGTGGTGGCTGGCTCCTCGCTCTCGGCCTCCGCCGTCACACGCGAATTCGCCCGCCTCTCTGGCCCGATGCCAGCAGTCGCGGAGCGACGCGCCACCGCTGGCCCACGCCCAACCGGCGCTCCAGGTAGCTCGGCGCCGCGCAACGCCCCCGCCGCGATCGGGCTGCCAGGCTCACCAAGCCAGGCATTGGCGCTGCCCGCCGACACATCGCCCAATCTGCGGCGCCCGCTGGCGATTGCGACGGGGCTGGCGCTGGTGATCGCGCTGGTGACATGCGCGCTCAGTCTCTATACACTCAACAGCGGCCCGATCCGCTCGGCGCGCACCCTGCCTGGTTTCAATGGACCAAACGCCGCCACCGCCATCCCTACGGCGACCGTTTCGGCGGACCAGCAGCGCGCATCGCAACAGGCGACCTCACAACTCGCCGCTGTATCCACACATGCGGTGGTCTTCAGCGATTCGCTTGCAGACAACAGCCACCACTGGGCGACGCAGGGAACGGCGATCTTCTTCGGCACGGACCACCGGCTGCATCTGAACAACCAGATCACCAGCGCGGCGCTGACGGTTGACGATCCCTCTGGCTGGAGCAACCAACTTGGCCAGGGTGTGCTGGCGCAGGTGGATGTCACGATCATCAACGCGCAGCCCGGCGATCTGGCGGGGTTGCGCTTCCTGGTCAGCGACAACGGCGACGGCACGCAATCCTACTACGCCTATTTCATCTCTCCCGAGAACCGCTACGAATTGTGGCTCTATCAGCCGGGGCAGAACTGGTCATTCATGGCCAGCGGCTACTCCTCGGCGCTCAAGCCGGGTCTTGGCGCGACAAACAGCCTTGCGGCGCTGGTAAACAGCCAGAAGGGCGACATCCTGCTCTTCGCCAACGGCCAGTTCGTGGCGCAGGCGCCCCTGAGCGCGGCTGGTCCCACCACCGGCGCGGTAGGGCTGATCGTTCTCAATAACGGCGCCGAGGCCACTTTCTCGCACTACGTGGTGTATCCTGTCAATGCGTGAGGCTTGGGGTCGCGGCCTTGAAAAGACCGACGCATGATGTGGACGGACCGAGGTCCGTTTTGTGCGTCGCTGCACGTCGCTTATAAGGTATAGAACAGCCATCGCTAGCAAGCATTGAGGAGCGTATTCTGTTGGAGAATCAGACAAGCAACAACCTGCCGGGGCTGATGACGATCTTCGCCCACCCCGACGATGAATCCTTCGGCATGGCGGGCACGCTGGCCCACGCGACAATGACCGGCCACCCGGTGGCAATCGTCTGCGCCACACGCGGCGAGGAGGGCCAGATCGCCGATCCGTCGCTCGCCACGCCAGAGAATCTTGGGCAGGTGCGCGAGAAGGAGTTGCGCAACGCAGCCGCCGCCGCAGGGGTGCAGGATGTGGTATTCCTTGACTACATTGATGGCCATCTCGCCGAGGCGGATGAACAGGAGGCCATCGGCAGAATCGTGTACCAGTTGCGCCGCTTTCGCCCAGCGGTGATCGCCACCTTTGCTCCCAATGGTGGCTATGGGCATGTAGATCACATGGCGATCCACCGGCTGACGCTGGCGGCGGTGGCGGCGGCGGCAGACCCAGCGCGCTACCCTGAGCAACTCGCGCAGGGGCTACAGCCGCATCGTGTGCGCAAGGTATACTACACCGGCATGCCGCGTGAGCGGTTGATAGCGATGCGACGCGAGGCGCAGAGCCGTGGTGAGGACTTTATCCCCGGCGGCGACGAGGCGACGATTCCCGTCGAGGAGATGGGCACGCCAGAGAGCGAGATCACAACCAGAGTGGCGTTGAACGACGACGAGTTTGCGGCCAAGCGACGTTCGATGCAGGCGCACGCCACGCAGATGCCCGCCGACAGCCCGTTCACACGCGCCACACCTGAAGAGATGCGCGCCTTCGCCGGAACGGAGATGCTCGTTCTGGCGCCGCCACCAATCTCGGATCGCGCCTATGCCACGCCAGAGACTGACATCTTCGCGGGTCTATAGCCAACCGAGTGGCCCGGCTGGGGTTGCGCGTGTCATACCTGTGTGCTTACAATGCAGGTGGCGCTATCCTCATCCCCGGCCCTGTAGCTCAATGGACAGAGCACTGGTCTTCTAAACCAGCTATGCGGGTTCGATTCCCGCCGGGGCCGCCCACTCCGATCAGGCGCAAATCCTCGGCAATTCAGGCTGCATGGTGGCTTCTTCAGAGCTGTGAGCAGGCCATTCGACCGTTTGACCGCCAGCTTGACCGCCAGCTTGACCGTCAGTTTGGCAGCCGCATACGTAGACACAGGAGTCTTCCCTTGTCACCTCGCTATCCAAGCTACCTGGCGCTCTATGAGACGGGCGAGCTAGCCGCGCGCGCCGAGGCCGCCTGGGAGTTGCTGCGCTGCTGCACCGTCTGCCCCCAGAACTGTCCGGTGAACCGCATCGCAGGCAAGACGGGCGCCTGCCACTCTGGCACAGACATCATCGTCGGCTCATGGAATGTGCATCGGCGCGAGGAGCCACCGATCAGCGGCACAGGCGGCGCGGGGACGATTTTCTTTGGTGGCTGTCAGGCGCGCTGCTCGTATTGCCAGAACTTCTGGCTCAGTCAGATGGGCCACGGCATCCGTGTGGGGCCGGAGCGGCTGGCGGAGATGATGCTCTCCCTTCAGCGCAAGGGCGTCCACAACATCGATCTGGTGACGCCTACCCACTTTGTGCCGCAGATTCTCAAGGCGCTGGTGATCGCCGCTGGCAAGGGTCTGCGCATCCCGCTGGTGTATAACTGCGCGGGCTACGAGCATCTGCATGTGCTCAAACTGCTCGATGGCGTGGTAGACATCTATCTGCCCGACGCCAAATATGCCAACAACAAAGAGGCGATGCGGACCTCGAAAATGCACCACTACGTCGAGTTCAACCGCGCCGCACTCAAGGAGATGTATCGGCAAGTAGGTGGCTTGCAGGTGGATGAGCATGGCATCGCTGTGCGCGGGCTGATTATCCGCCATCTGGTGATGCCCAACGGCCATGCAGGCACCCGCGATGTGCTGACCTGGATCGCCCAGGAGATTGGCAGCGACATCGGCCTGAGCGTGATGGATCAATACTTCCCTGCCTACAAGGCGTGGGACGACCCCGACCTCGACCGGCGGCTGACGTGGCGCGAATACCGTGAGGCGCTCGACGTGGTGGAAGACCTGCCCTTCGAGAACCTGTTCCTACAAGAGGACCTTACCCAGATAGACACCACCAGCGATATATGAAACATCACCCCATCTCCTCTCCTGTCAGGGGAGGAGAGTACAGACGTTGGTGGCTCTAGAGCGCAAAGAGTTTGGCGACTGGATGAGTGAAGCCAGGCAATACATCCAAGCCGTCGAGTTCATCCTGCTCGGTCAGCGTTGTGGGCTGTGCTGCTCCTGCCTGCCAGACATCCACCTGTTCCTGAGTAGGCCAGATTACCCGGACCAACCGCACGCCTCATACTGACCTGCGCATGCGTTTTTGGAGTGCAATCTGGTATGATCTGCGGTGAGTGGCAGGCGTTCACACGCGACCATTCACGGCCCCTCCATCCGACACAGACAGCGATATGTATAGAGAGAGGGGACATGCGCCAGATGCGGCACGCCCGCGGCACGCGCAGTGAGTATACGACGTGCTACTACGGGATATTGTTGGAGCGGCCAACCTGCACAAGCAATGCTGGGTTGATCCTGCTACAATCAGAGATGGCGCTTGTGACGGCGTACACATCGGAGACCCGCCCAGCAGGAACAGTTGGGAATATGGGCATGTTTGGCATGTTTGGCATGTCTGGCGGCGGCTCCGCTACTAGGAGGCATTATGAGCGATACGGCCACGTTGAGCCGGCTCTTCGCTACGATTGAACAAGACCTGGAAGTGGTGGATCAGACCTTCCAGGAGCGCGCCACCTCCGGTATGGAGATGATGAACTCCGCCGCCGCTCACGCGCTCAGTTCGCCAGGAAAGCGACTGCGCACGGCGCTGACGCTGCTCTCTGGCAAGCTCATAGACTATCGCTTCGAGAAGTTGCTGCCCCTGAGCGTCGCTTTTGAGATGGTGCATCTGGCGACGCTGGTGCATGACGATATTATTGACGAGGCTGCCACCAGGCGTGGCATCCCCACGGTGAATGCGCGCTACGGCGATAACGTGGCGATCTTGCTGGGCGACTACCTCTTCGCCAAGACGGCGGGGCTGATCGCCGAGGTGGAAGACTTCCGCATTGACCGCCTCTTCTCCGAAACCGTTGCTACTGTCTGCGAAGGCACGATCGTCGAATTGCTCTCGTCGCACCATACGGACCTCTCGGAGGAACGCTATATCGAACGCATCAACCGCAAGACAGCCTGCCTGATTGGCGCCTGCTGCAAGGGCGGCGCGACGGTTGGTGGCGGCACAGATGCGCAGATCGCGCTGATGGGCGAGTATGGCATGAACCTGGGCATCGCCTTCCAGATCATTGACGATGTGCTGGATTACACCGGCTCGCCTGAGACGGTGGGCAAGCCAACAGGCAATGATCTGCGACAGGGACTGGTGACACTGCCGCTGATCTATGCGCTGCGTAACGAACACAACGGACGGCTCGACCGCGTGCACCGGCTGATGCGTGCTGATCATCCCACCGCCGACGAGGTGGATGATGTTGTGCGCTGGGTGAACTCAGGCAACGCCATCAGCGAGTCGTTGGCGCGCGCCCGTCACTACGCCTCGCGCGCCCGCGCGCTGCTTTCCGAGTTCCCCACCTCGCCAGAACACGATGTATTGAACGAGGTGGTGGACTTCGTGATTGCGCGCAGCCGGTAGACTATTTGAGAGATCGCGCGGCTCGAAAGCCTTTAGCACACTGGTAGGGCGCCAAGCGCCAGCGATGGCGAGCCAGTCAGCGTCTGAAGGCCCAAGAGTGGAAACATATTAAGAACAGAAACGATAGAGCGAGACAAGCAATGAGTGCGACACTTCCCACCCCCACCCCTGAACTGCGGGCGCGTTTCGACGCCGTCGGCGGCAAGCCAGCCTATGTGCAGCAGATGTTTGACCGCATCGCGCGCGTCTATGACCTCATGAATCGCGTGATGACGGGCGGGCTTGATGGCCGCTGGCGCGACTTCGCTGCGCGCAGAGTTGCGTTGCAAGCGGGTCAGCAGGCGATTGACCTCGGCACGGGAACCGGCGATATGGCGATCACCCTCGCTCGCCGCAGCCCCGCCGACACACACATCATCGGCGTGGACTTCTCCGAGGGCATGCTGGCGCGTGGCCGCGAGAAGGTGGCGCGACTGGGGCTGGCAGACCGCGTTGAGTTTCGTGTGGGCGACGGCGAGGGGCTGAACTTCCCTGACGATAGCTTTGATGCCTGTGTCTCGGCGTTCGTTGTGCGTAATCTTGCCAATCTGCCACAGGGCTTCGCGGAGATGCGCCGGGTGGTGAAGCCGGGCGGGCGCGTGGTGGCCCTGGAGATCAGCCATCCCTATAACCCGCTCTTCAATGCCGCCTTTCACCTGTATTTCGACCGACTGGTGCCGCTACTGGGCAAGCTGATCGGCAAGTCGTTCGATGCCTATAGCTATCTGCCGACATCGGTGTCGGTTCACCCCAATGCGCCCACGCTCAAACATATCATGGAAGATGCGGGCTGGCAGGACGTGCGCTACCACTATCTCACCGGCGGTATCGTGGCAGTGCATGTCGGCGTCAAACGCTAGCCGCGTACCACTATCATCCACTATCACCCCCACGTCAGTGTAGCGCCAATCTGCAGTCAGTGCGCAGTGGCGCCTGAAGCTACCGCCCGATGAGTAGCCAGGCGATGAGGGCCGCGCAGGGAAGCCATATGCCTAGCAGGACGCCCCGTAGGGCCACCGCTGGTAGCGACAGGCGCGACAAACCGCCGAGCAGCAATGGCAGCGACGCCGCAATCAACCCCTCGAAGAGCAGCACATAGAGCGGCGTGTGGCCCAGATGGGGAATATGCGGCCCGACGGCATAGCGCCACCAGCCCGCATAATAGGCCATCTCTTCGTAGAAGGGAATGTTGAACGCGCCGACCAGCGCGACGATCACAACGCTGGCCCAGCGTGGCGGCAACGGCGACAACCCACGCAGACGCCACGCCAGGTAGCCCAGCGGCGTCAGCGCCACCATCCACGAGAGCGGCAGATAGGCGGGCGAGGCCCACAGCATCGGCTCCTGCGGCGGGTAGAACAGCGAGTGAGCGACCGTCTCACCCGCAAAGTCGGTGAAGAGTTCCAGTATACCGGCGATCAGCCCGAAGAGTAGCAGTCGCCCAACCACCGGACGCCATGCCCGTCGCATCAGCAGCGCCAGCAGTGCGAGGCTCACCAGCGCAATCATCAGCGCCGCCGATACCCAGCCGATGCGCAGCGCCGCCGCGACGATGTGCAACGCGATCAGCAACGCCCACACGGCCAGCATCGCGCCATCCAGCCCAGTGAAGCGCCGCGCTGAGTGGAGTGCGGGCTGATGATGTTGGGTTATGGGTACGGGTGTTGTTGTATTGGGTGATGCTGTCATAGGACGTTGGAGTTCCTTGTGTGGTGCTGACCCGGCAAGTGGTATGGGTCCGTTCGTGGCCTGAACGCCCACCATCCGTGTTACGGCTTCCAATGCCGTCATCGGCGCCCGGTTGAGTTCGCGGGTGGACAACACACACGCTCCGCCATGTGTACATGCCTCCCCTTGTCAAACCCCTTGCAGACAGATTCTAGTTCGCTGGCCGGGCGTATGCCAAAAGAAGGCACATGCGATAGAATACGGTGATGAGCATACGCGAAGCGCATCTCTCTCCAG
>JBDTAI010000381.1:0-8710 GCA_039924685.1 Ktedonobacterales bacterium | reverse complement strand
ATGGTGGACATCGGCACGAAGAGCGAGACGGCGCGCGAGGCGGTGGCGACAGGCGTAGTATGGATGCAGCCAGAGACGCTGGCGTTGGTGCGCGCCGGTGGCATGGCGAAAGGTGATGTGCTGGCGGTGGCGCAGGTGGCAGGCGTGATGGCGGCCAAACAGACGCCGCAGATCATCCCCATGTGCCATACACTGCTGCTCACTGGCGTAGACCTCGCCTTCGAGTTGCGCGAGGCGGCTGCAAGTGAGGCGGCGCAGGAGTCTCAGGTGTCGGCGCCTGACACAGATGGTTTCGTCAGCCTTGCCTGTATCGCCATTCGCGCAACAGTGCGAACAGTGGGGCGCACCGGCGCCGAGATGGAGGCGCTGACAGCGGTGAGCGCAGCGGCGCTGACCATTTATGATATGTGCAAAGCGGTAGACCGTGCGATGGTCCTCAGCGACATCCATCTGCAGCGCAAGAGCGGCGGCAAGAGTGGCCTCTACGAGCGCAAGTGACACACCCATCCCTACAAGGCAATGGTTCACTGGCGGGTTCTGGCTAGCATGGGCCGCCAGTGAGCCTGGTGGACTTCCACCGTTGGCGCGTGCTATTCATCAACTGGCAAGCCGACGATCTCCATCAACTTAAGGGCGTTGGTCGAGGTCGCCAGACCGGGGCGCAGGGTGTAATCAAAACTCATCGCCGGACCGTCAGGGCCGCGTGTGAATGACTCGGTGAAGTGGGCGCGTGTGCTGACGGCAGCGATCTCCGCCGCCTCGCCCAGCGCCAGATCATGCGTCGAGACAACCCCCGTTGCGCCTAGCGTCAGCAAATGGCGAATGATACGCCGCGCCGCGATCTGTCGCTCATTCGTGTTGGTGCCATGCAGGATTTCATCGAGCAGGAAGAACGGTGTGCGGCCCTCTGTGGATGTCGCCTCTGCGCTATCCACCACATCCTTCAGGCGGCGCAACTCGGCCATGAAGTAGGAGACGCCGTATTCCAGCGAGTCCTGCACACGCACGCTGGTCGCCAGTTTCAGCGGTGGCAGCGTCATGTGGCGCGCACAGACCGGCCCACCCGCCTGCGCCAGCGTGATATTCACCCCAATAGCGCGCAGCAGTGTGCTCTTGCCCGACATATTCGAGCCAGTGACCAGCAGAAACGTTCCGGGTGGCCCCACCTGCACATCGTTCGCCACACACAGGTCAGGCGGCAGCAGCGGATGCCCCAGCGCCTCTGCCGTAAGCTGCGCGGGCCGTGCCGTGGTTGGTTCGTAGATCTCGGGAAACGCCCAGTCGGGATTGTCGAAGGCAAGCGTCGCCAGCGCTGAGAGCGCCTCCATCTCGCTGAGGGTCTCCAGCCACTGGCGCGTGTAGCGTCCTGCCTTGCGTTGCCAGTCCTCCAGCATGCGCAGCGTGTGGATGTTCCACAGCAAGCCAATCTGGATGACGGGGCCAATCATCGAGAGGCGCACGTCACCGAACTGCATGATGCGTCCCAGCCGCCGCAGCTCGGCATCGGCGTTGACATCGCCCGTCATCAGGTCTGTCTGGATGCGCTTGAGCAGTGGCGCGGTATACGATTGCTCCTCGACATGCGCAAAGACCCCGGCGTAGGGCTGGAAAACCGCCTGCCGGTCGGCCACCTGATCCAGCAGTTCCTCGACCTGTTTGCCCACTGATCCCACCAGTATCCAGTTGAAGGCAACGAAGAACAGCCAGTAGGGATACGCTGTCAGTCCAAGAATCTCCGCAGCGGCACTGAGAATTAGCAGCGCGGGAGAGAGCCAGCTGACCCAGATCAGCCAGCGTCGATCTGCCAGCCAGGGCGCCTGTTCGGCCCACTGCAAAAAGCCGTTGTAGGCTGATTGTGTCATGGCGGAGAGCCGCCCAAACAGGGTGATCTCGTCGCGGAAGTTGGTCATCGGCGCCAGTTCGGCCACCGCCGCCTGTCGCTGGCGGATCACCTTCGGCGCGCTGGGTGTGAGCAGCCAGCCACGCAGCCGCACCTGGCTGGGCGGTGTCGTGGCAGTGTTGAGCAGATGTTGCAGCGAGGCATGGCCCAACAGATCGAGATCATCGGCCAGCGCTGAGTCAAGCGCTGAGTCATCGCCAGCGCCTGCCGGTTGGCGCAGCGGCAGTGTGTTCCAGTCGCGCGCCAGTCGGGCCAGCCCCTCTTCATTGGCCTTCACCAGTTCGACATAGCGCCTGTGTTCCTGATCGAGGACGCCCTGCCGACGGAAGGGAAAGATGAAGGCGACGAGCAGCGCAACGGCCAGTCCGAGCAGCGACCATGCCAGCGTATGTGAGCCTGTCCATATGTTATAGACGCCTACCAGCCCGATGAGGATTGCCCCCAGGAACAGTACGACACTCAGGTTGGCTGCGCGATAGCGCCGGGTGTTATATGCGTCACGCAGGGCGCGAAAGTGGATGATGCGCTGCTGGTAGACGACTGCTGGGTCGGAGGCGTCAAGTGTCTTAATAGTTGAGGAATTGCGTTCATCGCGCGCTGGCGGCGTGTTGGCGGCAATATCGGTTTGCACAGGTGGGCGGCTCCTTGCAACATGGCTGATGATCTCTGCGATCTCTGCGATCTCTGCGATCTCTGCGATCTCTGGGAAGGTCGATGGCAAACGCGGTAGATACTAGTGAACACTACATCGCTCCCATCACGTTGTATCACTTGTAGCATACGCCTGATGGGATACTAGTGTTGAGAGGACGCCCAGAGATAGGGCGCCCCAGTCGAAAGCCTCCTGAAAACTTCCCGGAGCATATGATTGACAGGTCGAGCGCGAGGCGGTATAATCGGTGAGAATGTCCGCCAGAAAGGGAACGTAGTCATCTATGAAACGAACATGGCAGCCCAAGCGCCTACCGCGCAAGCGTGAACATGGCTTCATGAAGCGTATGAGCACACGCAACGGGCGAAAAGTGCTGAAGTCGCGTCGGCTCAAGGGCCGCTGGCGTCTTACCGTCGCCTGAGCGCGACGGAACTCTGCTGCGAAGTGCGTCTCGCGCTGGCCGCTGTGCGGGTGTCCACACCCGTCTGCCCGCGAGGCGCATTTTCTCTGTTTCATCCATCCAGCCCGACATATCCGTCTGCTGTTTCCGCCTGCCGCGTCGCATTTGGCAGTCTCGCGTGTATGTGATATTGCGTACTTCGGTGAAACAGGAGCTACATCTGGCTCGTAAGATCAGAGCGATCAGGATTGTCTATGACATTGTCTATGACGTCATCTGAACCGCCAGCAGATGAAGCGCCAGCAGAGGCGCTTGCGGCGCCTGGGGAACAGGGGCAAACAGCGTTGACACTGCCAGCGCCACCTAGCGGTGATGGGCATGCCGAAGGACATGCGGGCGCGCATGATGAACGATTGCGACGGACGCAGCGATTGCGTCGCGCCAGCGACTTTCAGCAGATTCGTCGGCGCAGTCGTCGTCTGAACAGCGCCCACCTGACGTTAAGCTATGCGCGCCGTGCCACGGCGCCAGCGCATGCGACGGCAAGCGCGCCTGTGGCGCTTCCAGCCGAGCATTCAGCCGAGCGTCCGGCAGAGAGCGAACCGATGCGGGTGGGCTTCGTCACCAGCAAGAAAATTGGCAATGCGGTTGCGCGTAACCGTGTACGGCGCTGGCTGCGTGAATCCGTTCGGCGCCAGTTGTGGCATGTCGCGTCGGGGTGGGATATGATTATCTCAGCGCGATCCGGCGCGGCACAAAGTGACTATCAGACACTGGATGCCGAGGTGGTCGAGTTGCTGACACGCGCCCGGCTGTTCGCCAGAAACGACAACGCGAAAAGCAACAACGCGCAGTGAGCATCGGTCGCTTCAGATGCGCCTCGCGAATGCATGACGCGCAATACCTGGCGCAACACATACACGCTACAAAAACGGTACAAACGATGGCACAGATACAGCAGGTACGACAGGTACGACACGCTGGCGGCCACGATGAGCGATATGCTGACAGACATGCTGGCGGAGAGGCAGAGGTCCGATGAAATATCTGGGGATGGGAGCGATCCGCTTCTATCAGCGCACGATCTCGATACTGCTGCCGTCGAGTTGCCGCTTCACCCCTTCCTGTTCGCAGTATGGCTATGAGGCTATCGATCGGTATGGGTTGGCGCGTGGCGGCTGGATGGCAGTGCGACGGATTGGGCGGTGCCACCCATTTTATCATGGCAGTCTCTACGATCCTGTACCTTGAGAGACAACGCGCGCCATCAGCCAGACGCCGTCAGCATGCAGTGATCCGCCATGCGCAGTTCGGTAGGTGGTCAGCGCGAACAATAGGCCACCGGGTAACGGAGACTAGCGGAACTCAAACACGGAAATCAAACACAGGTGATTCGACACAGGGCGCGCGGCTGCGACGCGCGCAAGCCGGGAGTTCCAGGCGCGCTACTGCGTTTCATAGCGTTTCATAAGCGTTCGCATAGCGCAACCAGGAGCTTGCTACTTGGCCGCCGCAAGGGAGGACAGAGCGCGTGGGTAGTTTTCTAGCGCCATTCCTGCAATTCTTCGGGTGGTTTTTCTCACCCGTCATATTCGTTTTTCACTGGGTCTTCTATCAGCCCGTCTACAACGTACTGATGCTGATCTATGAGGCGATCCACGTCGTGCCGGGATCGTTTGCGCTGGCGATCATCATCCTCACGCTGTTGATCCGTGGCGCCCTGATCCCCCTGACGCGCAAACAACTCAAGTCCAGCCGCGAAATGCAGGTGTTGCAACCACGGCTCAAAGAGTTACAGGCGCAGTATCGCGGCGACCCCCAGGGCATGATGGCGGCGCAGAAGGAACTCTACAAAGAGCATGGTGTCAGCATGTATGGTGGCTGCCTGCCACTGCTGATTCAGATGCCCTTCCTGTATGCGCTCTACTATTCATTCTACACGCTGATCCGCGCGCATACCGTCGCCGATGTCAACATAGACCTGTATCCATTCCTGCCGCACCTCTCGGCGCTGCCCAGCACCCTCTTCCTGTGGACAAACCTCAAGACGCCTGACCCTTTGCATATCCTGCCCGTCGCTGCGGCGCTGATGACGTTCATCCAGTTGCGCATGGCGATGCCGGTGCGGGCGCCAAAGGCCAAGAACGCCGCTCCCGACCCGACCTCACAGGCCACCTCGACGATGCAGTTGATCATGCCCGTCATGACGCTGTTCATCGGCTGGACCTTCCCCTCCGGTCTGGCGCTCTACTGGACGATCAGCACTGGCTTCTCTGCCGCACAACAGTACTTTATCTCCGGGTGGGGATCGCTCTTCCTCGGTGTGCCTGGCATGGAACGCTTTGTGCCTGCGCCCAAGACGCCTACCCCCAGCGAAAACACCTATGTCGGCTCGGTGAAGCGCACCGCAGCGGGCGATAGCGCGCTCGCCGCCCGCCGCTCTGCTGGCGTGACGACGGGAACTGCGGGGTCCGCCGGTACCACTGGGGCGAATGGGGCCAACGTCAGAACTCCCGGCGGCTTCTTGCAGCGCATGCGTGAAAACTTCGCCTCCATCCAGGAGGCAGCCGCAGCCCAGTCGCAACAACGCGGGCAAGGCGCGCAAGCGTTGGTGGACGAGCGTGATGGCGCCGCTGGGAGGGTAGTTGACGCCGATACGCCTGCGACAAAGACTGGTTCCAATGGGGCGAACGGGACGAATGGTACCAGTGGCGCCAACGCGACCAACAGCGCCGCGCGGCGTCCACGCTCCGCGAAGGATGGGCCGCTGCTGGTGAAGCCTGCGCGGCCAGAGCAAGAGATCGCGCGCGAGGCGACCAGCCAGGTCGACGGCAAAGCCGCGCTGCCTGAAGTGACTATCGCGCGTCAGGCAGGCAATTCTGGTGGTGTGCGCACGACTGCTGCCAGCCGGCCACATCCCGGCGCTGGCGCGAGTGGTTCACGAAGCGCGCAGGCGCGACGGGCGCGCAATGGCAGTGGCAATGGGCGCGCAAAGGGAGGTAGGTAGGTCAGGTGGAGAGTGTGGAAGCCTCCGGCAAGTCAATCGAAGACGCCATTTTGCAGGCGCTTGCCCGCCTCGGACGCAACCGTGACGAGGTGGAGATTAGTGTGCTTCAGGAGCCGAGCCGTGGCGCTCGTGGTATGGGCGCTCGTGAGGCGCGGGTGCGTGTCTATGTGACATCGCCAGGCGCCCTGGCCTCGCCGAAGATGGCTGGCGCTTTTGCGCCCGACGAGGAGTTTGCTGGCGAGTATCCAGGCGAGTATGCCACAGACGATGCCTATGCCGCGCCCGCCGATGGCGCTACAGGTGAGGATGGAGACGAAGCGGTGGATGGGGATGATGCGGCGCCGCATGTGATGCTGCAAGAACTCACCACCGCCGCGCTTTCCGACGTGTTGCCCGAAGACGCAACCGTCGAAGAGATCGCCATCGAGACACTTCGTATGCTGCTGGCGCATATGGGCGTGCAGGCGGAGTTCGAGGTGCTGGACGGCGATGAGGATACACTGCTCACGCTCAACATTCAGCCGCTGAACAATCAGCCCATCAGCTATCTGATCGGGCGGCGCGGCGAGACACTGGCGGCGCTGCAACTGATCGTCAACCTGATTGTTTCACGGCAGTCGGGCCGCCGCGAACGCATCACAGTGGACGCCGAGGGCTATCGTGAGCGTCGCACCGAGAACCTGCGCTCGATGGCGCAACGCATTGCCCAGCAGGTGCGCCATACCGGCAATCCTATCGTGCTGGAGGCGATGCCGCCCAATGAGCGGCGCATCATCCATATGGCGCTTGCCGAGATTAGCGACATCTCGACCGAAAGCACCGGCGAGGGCGAGCAGCGGCGTGTGGTGGTCTCGCTCAGACCTGGCTCCCGCTCGCCTGCATAAGCTGGACCTCACCCCCTGACCCTTCTGCTCACACGAGAGGTGAGGGAAAAGAAAGCAGTGCGGCATCTATTCTGGCTTCTCTCCCTTCGCAGGAGAGCGGCTGGGAGAGAGGCTCGCGCCTCATCCTTGACCCCTCTCTGCATAAGAGAGGGGAGTTTTATATTCATGCCATATGGAGACACTCTTGTGGACGCCGAGCCGACGCTGATCCTGTCGCCGCACCAGCCCGCTGAACCACCGTTTCGGCCGGACTTTCTGGTGATTGGCCACGCGACACGCGATCTGCTGCCGAATACGCCGCCGGATGCGCCGGATGGTGGCTGGCGCCCTGGTGGCACGGTCCTCTACGCCGCCAGCACGGCATTGCGACATGGGTTGCGCGTTGGGGTGGTGACGAGTTGCCCACCTGACCTCGCCGCGACGCTACGCGCACTGCTGCCTGGCGCTCACGTGCAGATCGTCCCTGCCGCCCAGGCCACCGCCTTCGAGAATGTCTATGCTGGCAACGTGCGACAGCAGTATCTGCGTGGCCGCGCAACCTCCCTCAGCGAAGCCGATATTCCCCCTGACTGGCGGAGCGCACCAATCGTTCTGCTTGCACCCGTCGCCCAGGAGGCGCCGCCCGCGCTGGCCGAGAGCTTTCCCCAGTCGCTGGTTGCGGCGACGGCGCAGGGCTGGCTGCGCACCTGGGAGCGTTCGCAGCGTGTCATCCCCATGTTGCTTGGCAAGGCGACAATCGCGCTGCCCTCGCTTCAGGCGTTCTTTCTCAGCCGAGAGGATGTGCAGGCGCCATATGACATTCCGGCGCAGTTGATGCCGCACCAGCCGCGCAGTGTCTCGGAGGTCGAGGCGTATATGGAGAACTGGGCCAGCGTGACGCCGTTGCTGGTGGAGACGCTTGGCTACAAGGGCGCCCGTATCCGCCGTAACGGCGGCGAGCCAGAGGATTTCCCCGCCTATCAAGTGGAGCAGGTGGACCCCACCGGCGCAGGAGATGTGTTCGCTGCCGCCTTCCTGATACGCCTGCGCGAGACCAGTGATCCTGTGCGCGCCGTAGACTACGCCAACCGTGTCGCCGCAATCTCTGTCGAAGGTGTCGGCGTAGACGCCATCCCCACCCGCGGCCAGGTGATCGCCCGCTTTGGCCCGCTGAAGTAACCCCATCTCAGAGCATCCCTCACCCACGAGCCTATCCATATTCCCACCTATGATAGATGCGTGATGGATGCGCTTCGCTGGATAGGTCTTTTGGGAAACATTGCCGTTCACGTCAACGTATGTGCTATACTGACTATAGTGTGGTGTGTACTGTCGGGCCACAAAGGCGTCGGCGCGATGAGGATGCCATGCACGCATTCATCAATTGGCTAGAATACTTCATGGGCGCCGAAAGGGAGGGGCTGTGTGAGGATTACGCAAGCGCGCGGAGGTACTGGCGCCGCGGCAATGACCGCTGAGGACGCCAGCATCTACGGCGGCAATTATAAGTGGATAGCGCTCTCCAACACGACGCTTGGCGTGTTGATGGCGACGATCAATTCAAGCATCATCCTGATCTCTATGCCCGCCATCTTCAACGGCATCGGCATCAATCCATTGGCGCCGGGCGAAACCAACTACTTCCTGTGGCTGCTGCTGGGCTATATGGTGGTGACGGCCACGCTGCTCGTCACCTTTGGGCGCATCTCCGACATGCTGGGGCGCGTCAAGCTCTACAATCTGGGCTTTGCGATCTTCACGCTGGGCAGCATTCTGCTCTTCATCACGCCGGGCAGCGGCAACACCGCCGCGCTGGAAATGGTGCAGGTTCCGGTGAACCCGGTCCACCCACTCATGGTCGGGGCGCCGGGCACGGTGTAGGTAGCCG
>JBDTAI010000380.1:0-3466 GCA_039924685.1 Ktedonobacterales bacterium | reverse complement strand
CCGCCAACCACCACCCGCTCACGCGGCGTCCACGGATCGGCGAAGCTGACCGCTACCGCCTCCAAAGTCAGCGGCTGATTCGCTTTCAAGACGACGAAATAGTGCCCCCTTTTTGCACGATCAGCCTGCGCTCATGAAAGAGGCTGGATTCCCAGAGGTTGAAGAGAGCAGCGCCGGCTTCCCAGGACTCGGCTTTGCGTTGGCGCACAAATGAGCCAGACGAGTGAGAGACACTGGCGAGACAGTCCTTCTCTTCGTGACGCAAACATCTGCTCACATCAACCGCGCATACCTGTCACAGATGTGGTATCATAGTGCAGGTGAGCGCGGCAGCAACTTTCGGATTGCAGCAGCTCACCACGCGGGAGTAGCTCAGTTGGTAGAGTACCTGCCTTCCAAGCAGGGCGTCGCGGGTTCGAGTCCCGTCTCCCGCTCCAGTCTGAATTTTTCCCGGGTTCGCGCGCTCCTCTGGCGCCTGGTAACCCCGCCTGCAAGAATACGCAGTTTCAGGATGCGCGCTTCCTCTCCCAGCGCCAGATTTTCAATCCTTCAGTTGGGTAATCACTCCTTGCGACTCCATCAGGCCGTGTTGTGGGTATGGGTATCCGCACGTCCAGAGCAACACGACATAACACAGCAGAATACAGGGATAAAGGTACTATCACAAGCGTGCTGCACATCTTGCCACTAGTATTAAGTCAGGCCTATGCTATCATGCTAGAAGAGATGCATCCTCGGTAACGCAGTGGGCGGGTATCACTGCCAGTGAAGACAGTGTTTGGTCAAGTGAGAGTGGAGGCTGGTTTCATGCGTTCCTTGTCTCGCAAACTCCTCGCGTCCGTAGCCATCGTAGTGCTTGTTTTGGCCGGTGTGGCGACTGTAGCCTTCAGCTATAGCTTTGCCCATGCCGCCACCCGCAGCAACAGCGCCGTATCCTATAACGGCTCGCGCGGGCATATGAAACTCATCGGCACAGTCAACGTTTCGAAACTACCCCGGGCCAGCGCGGCCTTGCTGGGGTCGAAACCAGCGCAACATCGCCCGGTTAAGGTGACGATGCGCCCACAGCCCAAGTCCAGCAAAACGCAACCAGCTATCGTCGGTCATGCGCCCAGCGCCTCCGGCCTGAAGCGCCTCGGCGCCGGTAGTCTGCTAGGCAACTTTGATGGCATTAACGCCATTCAGAACTCGGCGGCGGCTGGCGGCGACCTGGAACCCCCAGATGAGGGTCTGGCTGCTGGCAATGGCTATGTGATGAACGTGGTCAACCTGACCGGCGCTATCTACACCACCAATGGTACGACGGTCGCTGGCCCATTCAGCCTGGGTACATTCTTCAACGAGTCGCAGACATTCAATCTAAGCGACCCGCGCGCCTACTATGAAGCCTCGACACATCGGTGGTTCGTGCTGATCTGGGAAGCGGACTTCGGAGGTGCGACCGAGTCGCATATTGATCTGGCGGTAAGCACCTCCAGCAATCCGCTCTCTACCTACAACATCTACCGCATTGATACCACCAACTCGTTCGACGCAGGCTGCCCGTGCTTCCCGGACTACACGATCTTTGGCATTGACCAGTACAACGTGTATCTGAGCGGCAACGAGTTCTCGCTTGCAAGCTCCAACTTCAATGGCGCCGAGATCTACGCCGTCTCGAAGTCGCAGCTCGAAGCTGGTGTGACGGCGAACTATGCGCGCTTTGGCAGTCTGAGCCAGGCAGGCGCTCCAGCCTACCATGTGCAGCCAGCCGTTTCGTTTGGCTCGCCCAATGCCGAATACTTTATGAGTTCGCTTGACCCCAACGGCACCTTCGACAATCGACTGGGCGTCTGGGCGATGACCAACCGCCAGTCAGTGACGAGCGGCTCTGGCATGCCCAACCTGTCATCTACCTTGATCACGAGCGAAATGTATGGCATGCCGCCCAACGCCACCACCCCTCCGGGCGTTTGCCCCTGCCCGGCGCTTGGCGGTCCACTGCCAACCAGCGGTATTGTGACCAATGACTTCGACGCTATGCAGGAAGTCCAGTACATCAACGGTCACCTGGTCGGAGCGCTGGATACGGCTGTGACGATTCCTGGTGACACCAGTGAGCGTTCGGGCGTCGCCTGGTTCCATGTGACTCCTGTGCTCTCCGGCAATGTCATTGGCGGAGCGCACATCAGTGCGCAGGGCTATGTGGCCATGCAAGGTCTCTACCTGCTCTATCCGCACATCAATCAGGATGCTCACGGCAATGACGGCCTGGTCTTCTCGATTGGCGGACCAAATACCTACCTGAGCGCGGCCTACACCGTCAAGCTCGCGACCCTCAACTACTTCGGCGGCGTTCATGTGCCTGGTCCTGGTGTTGATCCTGATAACGGCTTCACCAGCACATCATCCTTCGGCGGTGTTGGCCGCTGGGGCGACTACTCCGCTGGCGAGGTCAACATCTCGAACGGCACCGTCTGGTTCGCCACGCAGTATATCCCCAACAATGGCGACCCATACGCCAACTGGGGCAATCGTCTCTTCGAGGTGCAACTCTAAACCACAACCTGGTGTTGGTCGTTGCGCTCTCCAAGTGTCGCGACCAGCATCTCGCTACAGAACACATCCCCAGGGTAGTCCCGCCTGCCTTGGGGATATTCTTTGCCTTGAGACGACGCTCACCAGCGGACCTGACTGTAGGGGCTCATGGCCGTGCGCCCCGCGTACTGTACGCATTGAGGCAGGGGACAGCAACCATGAACGACTAACGAAGAGACAAGGACGAACGTCCTCCCATAGGCGCGCAGTTGTGTGCGGAGCCACATGGCCTACTTGGCCAGCCAGGCGCGGATAGCGGGCAGATGTTCGGCGTAGTGTTGGTAGGTTTCGCTCGCCACGCTCTGCCACAGTGGCTCCAGCGTATCTTCCTCCCAGGCCACCCACTCGCCGGCCCGCTTCGCATCGAAGAGATTGGCCTCTGGGATGCGCTCGACAGCCGTATGCAGCCGTTCCCAGGCGATCTGCTCCGCTTCCAGCGCTTCGGTCAGCGGACGCGCCTTTCCTTCCTGATAGATGCGCTCATTGCGCTCGTCAAGCGCCAACTGGTCGAGGGTCGTGTGCGTATACACCGCGCTCGCCAGCGCCGCGCGCAGCATATTACCGACGCGCCGCTCATAGTAGGCGACGTGAATCACTGCATCTTTGATGGACCATGCGCTCTCCACACCCGGCTCCTGCATCCGCTCCGTTCCCCGCGCCTGCGCCTCGGTCAGCAGCGCCTCCCACTGCGCGCGTCCCGCCGCCATTGTCGCCAGCAGTTCATCCTTCGTCGTCGGCGCGGGGAAGGCCCCTATAGACCGAGGTGGTGGTACGGAGCCCACGCCTGTATCACCAGTGGCGGTTGGCGCTGTGAAGGTGATCGCGGCGGTGGGCAGCACAGTGATCGGGTGGTCGGGCTGCGCCATATTGGCAAGTGCGGCGTTGTGCC
>JBDTAI010000379.1:0-11232 GCA_039924685.1 Ktedonobacterales bacterium | reverse complement strand
GCTGAATGGCGCTGAATGACCCTAAAATACTGACGCCACCTCTTGCGGGAGCGAGCGCCGCATGATATACTGAATGGGTGCGCCGTGGAGCAACATGCAAAAGCAACACCGAAACACTAATAGCGGTGAAGCTTACCAAGTTCGCTATACGGCGCCAGATACCTATCCCACACGCCCCCTGATCACGCGATCCCTGGCGCGCAGCGTCCGACACACGGGCAGCGCGCTTCTCGCGTGAGTTGATGGCGGCGGAGGAACCGACAGATTCTAGTGTAAGGGAGAAACAATCTCACATGGCAAACGTCGCTTCAATGAAGCAACTGCTGGAGGCGGGCGTCCACTTTGGACACCAGACCCGGCGCTGGAACCCCAAGATGCGGCCCTTTATCTTCACGGACCGCAACGGCATTCACATTCTTGACCTTCAGCAGACGGTGACACGTCTGAATGAGGCGTACAAGTTCGTGCAGAACCTGACGGCGAATGGCGAGTCCATTCTCTTCGTCGGCACCAAGAAACAGGCGCAGGAAACCATCAAAGAAGAGGCCCAGCGCAGCAATCAGTACTATGTCAATTCGCGCTGGCTTGGTGGCATGCTCACCAACTTCCAGACCATCCAGTTGCGCATCCGCTATATGCGTGAACTCGAGGCGCGGCGTGAGCGTGGCGACTTCGAGCGGCTGACCAAGAAAGAAGCCCAGCACCTGACCGACGAGCTGGAGCGACTGGATCGCACGCTTGGCGGCATCAGGGATATGCGCCGCCTGCCCGGCGCAATCTTCGTGGTGGATACCAAGAAAGAGCATACGGCGGTGCTTGAAGCGCGACGCCTGGAGATTCCGGTGATTGCACTGGCCGACACCAATACCGATCCCGACGAGATGGATTACCCCATCCCCGCCAACGACGACGCGATCCGCGCGGTGAAGCTGCTCTGCACGAAGATCGCCGATGCCGCGCTCGAAGGCCGCCATCAGTTCGAGGCGCAACGCGACCGTGGCGACGAGGGTGGGCGCCGCTCCACCGCTGCTGTTGTCGCGCTCGAAGAGTTCGGCGCAGAACCGGCGACGCCTGCCGCAGCGGGAACGGAAGCGCCAGCCGCGACATCTGCTGCTGCGGTCCCGGCAACTCCGGTGACCCCAGCGGCGCCAGTGGAAGCGCCAGCCGCCGTCCCAGCCGCCGAGGCGTCGGCCCAGCCAGTTCAGCAGTCAGCCCAGGAGGAAGCAGTCACCCGTTAACGCTGTTGCGCGCCTGCCGCCTCCCCATCTGTAAGGAGTAGATCAGGCGCCTGCACGCAGCCATAGGGTGACCGATGAAGCGCGCGACGCCAGGCGAACATTGCTGGAGCGTCGCGCGTTTTGTGCGCCTGCCATCTTGTGTGGCGGACGGCGCCCTGGTGGTATACTTGCCGCCAGAGCACTACATCAGCAACAATCCAAAGCAATTATCCCACTGGTTTCACGTATGCAGGCGTCAACGGCGTTGCCAACGACTACTAACAATTGCCAACCAATGGTGAGCGCGTGTGTCGCCCACCGACATGACAGAACCAGGAGCATCACGCCCAATGGAAGTTACAGCCAAAGATGTCGCCAAACTGCGCGAAGTGACCGGCGCAGGCTTCGCCGATTGCCGTAGCGCGCTCACCGACGCCAAGACCTTCGACGACGCTATCAAGATTCTTGATGAGAAGGGCCAGAAGCGCGCCGAGAAGGTCAAGGGACAGGATCGCGAGACACGCGAGGGTCTTGTCACCTCCTACATCCACCACGGCGGCAATCTTGGCGTGCTGCTCGAACTCAATTGCAGCACCGATTTCGTCGCCCGCAGCGATGAGTTCAAGCAGCTGGCGCGCGAACTGACGATGCAGATCGCCGGCACGAATCCCAAATACGTCGCCTATGACGACATCCCCGAAGAGGCGTTGGCGCAGGCCCGCGAGGCGCTGGCTACTGACGCCGAGGTGCTCAAGCGCCCGGAGAAGTTGCGTGGGCAGATCATCGAAGGCAAGATCAAGAAGCAGTTTGGCGCCGATGTGCTGCTCGACCAGCCCTGGGTGAAGGACGACAAGATCACCGTCGGCAAGCTGGTAGATGATGTAATCCGCAAGACCGGCGAGAACATCGTCATTCGCCGCTTCGTCCGCTATGCGCTGGGCGAGTAAGACCGTCTACGTCCCCTTTCCTTTGCCGGAGAGGGGACGCTTGCCATGTTCTGCCATGTTCTGTGTTGTGTCCTGCATGCGGTGAGCATGCCCACGAGGGGAATCACCATGACGCCTGAGTCATCGAGAACCACCGAGGCCGCTACGTCCCACCCGCATGCGCGCTATGGACGCATCCTGCTCAAGTTGAGTGGTGAAGCTTTGATGGGTGAACAGGGCTACGGCATCGACAACGCCGTGTTGCAATACATCGCCGATGAGGTGCAGCAGGCGCATGCGCTTGGCGTTCAGATTGCAATTGTGATTGGTGGTGGCAACATTCTGCGCGGCAAAACGGCGGCTGCGGCAGGCATGGACCGCGCACAGGCGGACTATATGGGCATGCTGGCGACGGTGATCAATGCGCTGGCGCTGCAAGATGCGCTGGAGCATGTGGGCCTGACTACACGGGTGCAGACGGGCATCGAGATGCCCTCCGTCGCCGAGCCGTTCATTCGTCGGCGCGCCATTCGCCATCTAGAAAAGGGGCGTGTCGTCATTCTGGCGGCGGGGACGGGCAACCCGCACTTCACCACCGACACAGCGGCGGCATTGCGCGCCATCGAACTGCACTGCGAGGTATTGCTCAAGGCGACAAAGGTGGATGGCGTGTATGACGACGATCCCATGCGCAATCCACAGGCGCGGCGCTTCCGCGAGTTGAGCTATATGCGCGCCCTCAACATGGGGCTGGCGGTGATGGATAGCACGGCGCTCTCGCTCTGCAAAGACAATGGGCTGCCGATCATCGTCTTCGACCTGAATACGCCACAAAATATCCTGGCTGTGGTGCAGGGCGAACGGCGCGGTACGCTGGTGCATGCGATGCCCGAAGGCGACGACGCGCACTGGGCGTAGCAACGCGGTATACTGGTCATATACTGATGGAGACACAGGAGCGCCAGTGGTCCATCAGCAGTAGACAGAACGGGAAGGAGCGGGGTATCATGGCGACAGACGTATTCGCGGACATGCAGCATCGTATGGAATCGGCGGTCGAGGCATTGCGGCGCGAACTACATACGGTTCGCACCGGGCGGGCGTCCCCCGCGCTGCTTGAGCGCCTCACGGTTGACTACTACGACGCCGCGACACCCTTGCAACAACTCTCTACCATCCATGCGACCGACGCGCGCACGCTTACTATCCAGCCGTGGGACCGGCACGCGCTGGGCGACATCGAAAAGGCGATTCTCAAGAGCGATCTGGGGATTACGCCGACCAACGATGGTCAGGTTATTCGTCTTACATTGCCACCGCTGACCGAGGAACGTCGTAAAGACCTTGTGAAGCAGGTTCACAAGCGGGTGGACGAGGCGAAGATCGCCGTGCGCAATTGTCGCCGCGACGGCCACGATGCGCTACGCGAGCAGGAAAAAAAGAAGGACATCAGCGCCGACGAACTCAAGCGCGGCACGGACCGGTTACAGAAACTGACGGATCGCTTCATCGGCGAACTGGAGCAAGTGGGACAGGCGAAAGAGCAGGAGATCCTTGAGGTCTAGCCGCCAGCAGCATCTGACCTGGCTTGTGACCTGGCTTGTGACCTGGCTTGAGCGGAGTGGCTGCCAAAGCCTCTCGCACGCCCAATGGAAAGTTCAGTGGAGATAGCATGGCAAAGCGACGAATCAAAGACCTGCTGACGGCGGTTGCCGCCGCCCTGGATGGTGGGGCGCGCGCACAGGAACAGGAACGACAGGCCGAACTTGCGCGCCTCTACATCCGCGACGGGCGGGCGCTGCCCCAGCATATCGCCATCATCATGGATGGTAACGGGCGCTGGGCCACCAGCCGCCATATGCCGCGTTCGCTGGGCCATCATGCGGGCGTCGAGGCGTTGCGGCGCGTCGTGGAACTCTGCAACGACTACCATGTGCCGATGCTGTCCGTCTATGCCTTCTCCACCGAGAACTGGAGCCGCCCGAAAGAGGAAGTTGACGCGCTGATGCGCCTCTTCTGGGAGACCATCAAGAGCGACCTGGATCGCCTGCACCAGAACGGCGTGCGCCTGCGCCACATCGGTCGCACCTCCGATCTCTCGCCCGATATGCAGACCGCCATCAACCATATGGTGACGCTGACCGCCGACAACGATAAACTGGCGCTCAACGTCTGCTTCAATTATGGTGGACGCTCCGAGATTGTAGACGCCGTGCGTGAGATCATCGCTTCTGGCGTGCCGGGTGAGGAGATCACCGAGGAGATGGTGTCACGCCATCTCTATACCCGCGAACTGCCCGACCCCGACCTGATCATCAGGACCGCTGGCGAGATGCGCCTGAGCAACTATCTGATCTGGCAGGCCGCCTACGCCGAGTATTACTCCACGCCGACGCTCTGGCCCGACTTTGGCCACGATGATTTCGTCGCCGCGCTCGACGCCTTCTCCAGCCGCAAGCGGCGCTTCGGCAAGACCGATGCCCAGATCGCTGTGGAGCAGGTCGCCGGGCAAGCGGAGAACGCCGCGCCGGTGGAGCAAGCGCAAAAGCAGCCGACGCCGAGCGCCAGCCCTATCGTCCCGCGCACACCCGAAGCGGCGCTCAAGGGCGCCCGCTAGCCATCCTGACCACTATTGCCGCTGCTGTTCGCGGGCAACATCAGCAGGTGTGATGAGCAGGCGATAGGAAACTGGCCGGGAATATGCGCAGACCCCTATAGTGCAACGTGTGGCGCCGTTCCCACATAGTACGCTATCGTAAAGAATGGCAGCGAACTGCCAGCGGCGACGAATGCGGCGATAGCGTCTGTGTATACTTAGGCCCAACACTGCCTGGCTTGATATTGCCTGAAAGTCCCGCAATGAGACGCAGGAGCGCCCGGATGAATCAAGAGGCGTCTGAAGCTCGCACATTCTCCGCCGGCCAGCGAATACGGCGCGTGTCTGGAACCTCCGGCGCGCCGGGCGGGCGGGCGGCTGACCGCCGAGAAGCGTCTCGCAATGCCGCTTCACCAGCATCCTCACCGTCCTCACCGTCCTCACCGTCCTCACCTTCCCCTGTTGAGCCAGCATTCGCCGCTGTCCCTGCGCCTCCCACGGCGCCCACAACACCCACGCCGCCTGCACCGACCACCAACGCAGGCTGGCTGCGGAACCTATGGCAACGGCTTCAGTCAGCGCTGGTGCTGATCCCCATCGTCGTCGCGCTGGTCTTCTGCGGTGGCTGGTATGCCTTCGCGGGCGCCGTAGTTGCGCTGGCGCTGGATACCTTTGAGCTGCGCAGTATGTTCGTCACGCACAAGGGGTGGCGCCCACATATCACCCTCAGCGTGGCGCTGGGGCTTGAGTTCCTCGTCGCGGCAATGTTCCCTGCGCAGCGCGAAATACTGATCTTCTTCGGCATCGGCGCGGTGATCATTCTCTCGTTTGTGCTGTTCCTGCGTAGCCACGCCACCTTCGAAGATATGCTGCGCGACTGGGCGCTGACGCTGGCGATCCCTTTCTATCTCGGCTGGCCGATTGGCCTCTTTCTACTGCTGCGCGGCTACTCGTTCGGCTTCGGCTCACGCGGCTTCTGGTGGACACTGGCGACCTTTGGTATGGTCTGGGCCAACGACGCCGCCGCCTATGGTGTCGGCCATTACCTCGGCAAGCGCAAGCTGGCGCCCTACATCAGTCCCGCCAAGACCTGGGAGGGCTTCTTTGGCGGCGCGGTCTTTGCCATCATCGCATCGTTTGTATTGACGCTGCCGCTGCACATCCCCTGGTATATCGCGCTGGCGCTGGGCATTCTTGTCGCCATCGCCGCCACGGTTGGCGACCTTGCGGAGTCGCTGATCAAGCGCGGCACGGGGGTGAAGGATAGTGGCACGATCATCCCTGGCCATGGTGGCCTGCTCGACAGGATGGATAGTCTGCTCTTTGCCGTGATTGTCGTCGCATCGTTCGCAGCGATTATAGACAAGCTGCTTTAGAAACCTGTCTGGCTCAGGCGTTGGGGTTGGCCTGGGTGGCGCCACACCTGGCGCAGCGCTGCATCGCGCCGCGTGGGCGTTCCTCGATGCCGCCATCCTCTTTCAGCACAATGGCGGCGACATTGCGCCACTTGTGTCCCTTCGCCGCACAGCGTTTGGCGCCCGCGTGGTCCATACCCATGTCGAGTACTTCGCCAGCCATACGTCCCCAAAACGGAATGTCGCGCAGTCCCATATTCGTTTCCCCTATACTCTCATTGTTGTGACGGCGCTCGGCCCTTTAGGTCCGAAGCACGGTTGGGATGGCGGCCTGAAGCCCGCTCAACCAGCCTGCCTGAAGTATATGCGTTTCCAGAGAGCAAGCCAATGTCATAGGCAGGTTGGGTATTGGGGGTAGGACCTATGCGATTTCAGCGCCCGCCTGCACATCGAAGACGGTGTGACGGCGTATCAGGCGGGTGGCGTCAGCGGGTGAGGGGGCATCGTAGGGGCGTGGATGCGCGATGATACGCCACTGCTCGATGGGCAGCACACGATGCTCGCGCCAGCGCACTGTCTCGGTCGCCAGGAAGTGTTCCGCATCGGCGGCGCCATAGGCCAGCAGCATGGGAAAGCGTAAGGCATAGATCGCGAGCGAGGGGCCATCTGGGCCTTCGAGGTAGACTCCGTAGCGCCCACGTGGGCGACGCCTGTTGTGCGCCGGATTGTCGGGCCGCTCAGGTAGATCGCGCCAGAGCGAGAAGAAGCCGGAACTGCGCATGGCGAGATAGGCGAGGAAAGGGGAATCGGGTGGCGTCGTGAAGTGACGGCGCGGGCGTGTCGTCAGCAGGCGCGCGATGGGTCCGGCGATCTCCTCGGCGTGCTCACCGCGTAGCAAGCCGTAGCGTGGGATGGCGATCACCTTGTTATCGTCGGCCTCCTGCCCACGCAGCCGCATGAAGCCACACATCTCGCATGATTCACTGATCAGCGCGTTGCCCTGCTTCCTGAGGGCGACGCTCACATCCGTCATGCCCAGCGAGAGGGGTAGTGTCAGGACGCCACCTGCTGCCAGTTGCGCGAACCAGGTGGGGACGATGTCAGTCGCGCCAACCGTCAGTTCGATGCGATCATAAGGCGCGCCGGAGGGCCAGCCCAGCGCACCGTCGCCCGTCATCACGCGCACCCGTGGATAGCCAGCGGCGGCCAGATGCGCGCTTGCCTCGGCGGTGATCTGCGGGTCAATGTCCACTGTGGTGACAGAGCCAGTCGGCCCGACAATCTCCGCCAGCAGCGCCGCATTGTAGCCCGTTCCGGCGCCGATCTCCAGCACACGCATGCCGGGGATAATCTGCAACTGCGCCAGCATCACGGCGACGATGGCGGGCTGCGATGCCGAACTGACCGGCACACCATCTTCCCAGTGGGTGGCGATGGCGATGTCGGCATAGGCTTCGGCGAGCGGATGATTCGGCAGGAAGAGATGGCGCGGGACGGTCAGAATCGCCCGCTCCACCGCAAGATTGCGTAGCGCCCCCTGTCGGCGCAACTGTTCGGTCAGCCGCTCCCGCCACTCTGCCGGACTGGGATTGTCGGTGTTCCGATTAGGGACACCATCAGGAATATCTGACGTGTCCTGCAAATCGGGAGGCGCTAATGGCATGACGGGTTCGTCGGATTGTGGCGCCTGTGGGTCCATTTGCGATGCTCCCTTCCGCCGAGACCTCACCCCAGCCCCCTCTGGCGCGCAGAGGGAGAGGCTGGACCTATCTCCCAGCCCCTTCCCACGTCGAGAAGGGGAGCAACAGGTTCTGCCTCTCTGCTTCTGGCTCCTCTCCCGTCACAGAGGAGCGGCTGGGAGATCGGTCAGCCCTCTTGCAACGGCTCGTTCTGTGAGCCAGAACCAATCTCGATGCCAGTGGCTTCCTCACCCTGCAAAGCGCGGCTCAAGCCGTTGCGCCAGAGGTCACGCAGTTCCGCCACATCCACATCCAGCGCGCCCGCCAGTTGCAGCCGGTCGCCGCCCACAGTTCCCAGCCGCGTGATTGGTGTGTTATGTCGTGCCGCCAGTTGCGCCAGCGCCTCCCAGGAGTCGGGCGCCAGCGAGACGACGATGCGTGAGGGCGCCTCGCCATAGAGCGCGGCCAGCGTTGCCAGTGGGTCGCCTTCCGCGCCATCGGGCAGCGCGGTGGCCTCGCCCTGTAGCCCCAGCCCAGACCACATGCAGCACTCCGCCAGCGCCACCGCCAGCCCGCCATCCGAGCAGTCGTGCGCCGATGCGATCAGTCCCATCGCGCTCGCCTCGATCACCGCCTGCTGCATGGCGCGTTCACGGTCGAGGTCCAGCCGGGGTGGACGGCCCGCCACGGTAGTGTGGATCTCTGCGAGATATGTGCTGCCGCCGAGGTCACTCACATCAGCCGACCAGTCGCCGAGCAGCGCCACTCTATCGCCTTCATGCCGGAAGGCGCTTGGAGTTGGTTCGCGGCCATCGAGCAGGCCCAGCATGCCGATCACCGGCGTGGGATAGATCGCTGCGCCGAAGCTCTCATTGTAGAGGCTGACGTTGCCGGAGATCACAGGCGTTTCCAGCGCGCGGGCGGCGGCGGCCATGCCGTCAATTGCCTGGCTGAGCTGGTAGTAGACGGTCAGCTTTTCGGGATTGCCGAAGTTGAGGCAGTTAGTGAGCGCGATGGGCGTCGCTCCGGCGCAGGCGCAGTTGCGCGCCGCCTCGGCCACCGCCAGCGCCCCGCCATTGAACGGATCGAGGTAGGTCAGCCGTCCGTTGCCATCCGTCGTCAACGCGATGCGTGTCCCCGTATCCTCATCGTTCAGGTCACGGATACGCAGGATGGCGGCGTCGCTGCCCGGCCCGATCAGCGTATTCGTCCCCAGCATCGTATCGTAGGTGCGATAGACATCTTCCCGGCTGCATAGATCGGGCGAGGCGATCAGGCGGCGCAACGTGGCGTTGGGTTTGGGTAGACGCGCGCGCAACGTCTCATAGTCGAAGGCCCATAGCCGCTCGATCTCAGGATCAGGTACACCCTCGCGGATATAGGCTGGCACGGCGTCAGTGAGCAGCGTGATGGGTATCTCACCTACAGCCTGTTCGCCCTCGCGCACACGGATCACCTCATCCGCGACGACATGGCCGATCACCTCGGAGCGCAGCCCCCATTTAGCGAAGAGCCGGTGTACGTCGTCCTCGTGTCCCTGTTTGACGGTCACGAGCATGCGTTCCTGCGACTCGGAAAGCATCACATCGTAGGCCGTCATGCCCGACTCGCGGCGCGGTACCTGAAGCGTGTCGAGGTCTATGCCCGCTTCGCCCTTGTGAGCGCTCTCGACGGTGGAACTGGTCATGCCCGCAGCGCCCAAATCCTGCATGCCGACGATCCATCCGGTGTCCCGCAGTTCCAGGCAGGCTTCCATCAGCAGCTTCTCCATGAAGGGATCGCCCACCTGCACGGCGGGCCGCCGCTCCTCGGATGCCTCATCCAGTTCCACCGAGGCGAAGGTGGCGCCGTGGATGCCATCGCGCCCGGTCGCTGCGCCCACCACCATCACCGGATTGCCCACGCCCGCCGCCCGCGCCGAGATCAGCTTGCCCACCTCGATCACGCCGACGCACATCGCGTTCACCAGTGGATTGCCGCTATAGCTGGCATCGAAGTAGATTTCGCCCGCCACAGTGGGGATGCCCAGGCAGTTGCCATAGCCGCCGACGCCGCCGACCACACCATGAAAGAGATAGCGGTTGCGCGACTCAGAAAGTGGGCCGAAGCGCAATGAGTCGAGCAGGGCAATCGGGCGGGCGCCCATCGTGAAGATGTCGCGCACGATGCCGCCGACGCCAGTGGCCGCGCCCTGATATGGCTCGATGGCGCTGGGGTGGTTGTGGCTCTCGATCTTCATTACAATCGCCAGCCCATGCCCGATGTCCACCGCGCCCGCGTTCTCCTCGCCGATCTTGCTGAGGACACGCGCACTGGTGGTGGGGAAGCGTTTGAGCAGCGGGCGGCTGTTCTTGTAGCCGCAGTGTTCGCTCCACATCGCGCCGAAGATGCCAAGCTCCACCCGGTTCGGTGTCCGCCCCAGCAGCGCGACGATCTGGTCGTATTCGGCGCGTGTCAGCGCCACCTCATCCAGCGCCCGCTGATCGATCTCGACAGGCTGCGACGGGGTATCGGCTGTATGTGCTATGTTTTGCCTGATTGGCACAGGAGGCTCCTTATATGGCGTGGCCTGGGTATTGGTGGTTGGCAATGGGCGACGGATCGGCGCCGATCCCGTGCGATGGCGCCGGATGGCGCGTTCACTCGCATTATATCAGGCGGAGCGGGATAGGTGGAGGACGCACTTGGCGTTATCGGAGTGGCGGCCGTGGCTCGATCACTTGCCAGACGCGCTCGGCCAGTCTGTCGGGCGCCTGCGTCGCATCGAGGATAACCCAGCGCTCCGGCTCGGCGGCGGCCATCTCCCGATAGGCGGCGCGCACCCGTTTGTGAAACTCGACCGTTTCATCGTCGAGCCGGTTCCATGCGGGCGTCTCGAAAAGACTCAGTTGCGTCAAGTCCTGCTTTACCACATGCTGCTTGCGGTGTAATGCGGCCTCGATGGGCATATCTAGCAAGATCGTTACTGTCGGCTTGAGACCTTCAGTGGCGTAATGCTCCAGATTGTTGATAGCGTCCATATCCAGGCCACGCCCGCCCCCTTGATAGGCGCGGGTCGCATCAGTGTACCTGTCGCAGACGACGATATTTCCGTTAGCGAGCCATGTGCGGATACGCACGACGTGCTGCGCGCGCGCGGCGGAGAACAGCAGCAGTTCAGTGATTGGCAAGAGTGGTTCAGCGAGTTCTTCACCTGACGCAAGGCCCGCATTGGCGAGCGCGCGCACGCTGGAATCAGGATGGAGCAGCAGCGCCCTGAACGCGCCCGCCAGTGGTGTTCCCCCTGGCTCGCGTGTGAGTTGCGCGGCGTAGTGTGAGGATTGCAGATGCTCCGCAAGTCGCACCGCCTGCGTCGTCTTGCCTGCGCCCTCGCCGCCCTCAAAGGTGATGAACATATCTTCCCGCTTGCCTTCTCGTTTGCAGTTTATACTTTCAGATGGCCAACCTGCGTGCCTTCCG
>JBDTAI010000378.1:0-10301 GCA_039924685.1 Ktedonobacterales bacterium | reverse complement strand
CCAGCGGCATAAGCTGCGCTACATCGGCCTCATCCGCAAAATCCTGGAACATGAGGTTTTCTACCGGACTTTTCTTGTAAGTCTTCAACAGGGCGGTATTCCTGATACTGCTAGCATTAGCGACATCATGAAAGACTGCAACGTTCCACTCAATGAGACAACTATCGGACGACGAGCGGGTACGGTGCGCCGATGGATACAATGGATTTGGGAGCAGATTGCTGACTGATGGAACTATTGCCACAACTGCCATATGACAAATCATAGAACGCATGTGCTATCCTAAAGGCAGGTTGAGTACTGCGTTGGTTCTCAGAAGGGGTACACCGATGACCATGCCGAGCGATATGCGCGCCTATAATCGGGCGCTGATCGAGGAGTTTCGCGCCAATGACGGCAAGCTGGGCGGTCAGCGTGCCAACAGTTCGTTGCTGCTGCTCACCACCACCGGCGCCAGGAGTGGCCAGCCACGCACAATACCGCTTGGCTACGTCAAAGATGGCGACCGGCTGATCGTTCTCGCGGCCAACGCAGGCGCACCCGCGCATCCCGACTGGTATCACAACCTGCGCGCGAATCCCCTGGTGACGGTGGAGTTGGGCGCCGAGCGGTTCCAGGCGCACGCCAGCGATGCCCAGGGCGCCGAACGTGAGCGATTAGCCGCGCTCATCCCCTGGTTTGCCGCACAGCAAGCAAAGACCAGTCGCATCATCCCCGTCGTCATGCTGGATCGCCTGGGCGCCGACACGGAAGCCGGGCAGGACTAGCCTGCAAGCACGATGGCAAGCTGTCCGCAGAAGTTGGCCAGCACACTCAAGGCGGCGCTCGTGGACGACTCATTCCGCCCAAAGACGACCACCACCGCCTGCGGTCCATTGGCTGGCGTCAGCAACCCACTGGCGCTGGCCCAGACGCCCTGACCACCACTACTACCACTACTGCTGCCAGCGTTGGCGCTCTTCCCTGTATCAATCACCAGCGCGCCCCCATTGCCCAGCGCATCTGGGCGAATGATGCTGGCGTTGGCAGTGGCGTTGGCGTGGGCCAGCAACTGCTGGATCGTCGCCTGATCTGCGCTGGAGACGAGGCCGCTCGTGCCGCCAGCGAACAGGCGCGAGTAGAACATCAGCAGCGCCTTGGGCGCGGCCACCGCGCCCTGCCACTCGCCCGCCGCAGGTATGATGCCACTGAGGTTGGCAGCCAGCAGATAGTTGCTCACACCCACGGCATCGCCCAGTTGCTGATAGGCGGCGCTTGCGTCAATCGGATCGCCCATTGCCACTCCGCGCGCCAGCGACGCGGGAACAGGCTTGGCGCCGGGCTTCTCGGCCTGCGCATAGAGGTCCGCCAGCAAGATCGCCCGGAAACCGCCGCCGATGGGGCTGGGGGCGCTGGTATTGGCGTTCATCGTCAGGTAGAGCGCATGCGCGGCGGGAAAATAGACCACTGCCACCAGATGATCGCCATAGCTGGCAAGTCGCTGATTGAGGTCAGGCGACAGCGCCCCCAGGTCGCCAATCGAACTGGTCAGGCCCCTGGTGGGCGTCTGCAAGGCGCTGGCGAGGGTCCACCCGCCGCCGCCGCTGGTATGGCTGGGGCCGCTCCAACTGACATGCGCCCAGCGTGTCGCGCCAGTGTGCGCATACTGGGTGACACTGATGCCGAAGCCAGGTTGCAGAACGGCGAGTGAGGCGCCACCAGCGGGCTGCGAGAGGATGTGCGCCGCGACGCCCACCTCCATCGTCGCAGGATGGGCAAGCGGAGTATCAAAGATCGTCGCCGGGGCGCCGGAGCCTGGCGCAAGCAAGGGCGCCACACGCAGCGGCAGACGCCAGCCGCCCAGCGTTTCACCGGCGAGCGCCAGCGGAATGATGCCCATCAGACAGAACAGCAGGAAGATGATGATGGCGTTGCGCAACCAGTGTGAGCCGCCAGTGCGCATCGGTCGCGCTGGCGCGTCGGGCGCCATTCTGGCTTGCGTCGTCGCCTGCGCGCTGGCCAGCGCTGGTTTCGCCGTCTTCGCCATCGCCACTCTGCCTCCGTCCGCCACCGTTTGCCGCCATCTGCCGCCATCTGCCGCTGTCTACCATTGCGAACACCCTACAGGCTGCCCACGCTTGTTCGCCCCCATTGTACCATGCCAAGGCAATACGCGCTGCTTGGGTAGCGTTGCGCGCGGCATGGCGCTGGGGCGACATGGCAGGCGGGCGCTATGACGCCTGCTGGTAGACCGTAACCGTGCCTGCGTTGTAGTCAATCGTGATGGCGCCGAAGTGACTCAGCACATCTGAGCCAAGCAGCCCATCAATGTTTCCATCGCTGCTGAGGTTGGTGATGGGGCCGCTGGAGATGGCGACATTGGGCAGTTTGATGGATCCCAACGACCAGTCCTTCACTTGCACAGGTATCACCTGCTCGGAGCCGCCGATGCCCGAAATATGCTCCACCGGTCCTGCATCCGCCAGCCCCAGGCGCTGGGCAAGGGAGCGATCAATCAGCGAGATGCTGGCGCCGGTGTCGAGCGCGAAGGGATAGGGACCACGACCAGCGATGGTGAGTTGCACAATGACGAGGATCGCGCCGCTCTCGCCATGCTGAATCTGCGCAGGCGCCGAGGTTCCCTTCGCACTGGCCGGCGTTGTTGTGGCGATCTGGCAGCCCGCCAGCGACAGTGGCGCCAGGCAGAGAGCCAGGGCGATGCACATCAACAGCGCCTGCCGTCTACGCGCCATGTGTGACCTGCCCAGCCTGTTCGTGCCGTTCTGTGCGCTTGTGATACTCGTCATCGCCCAATACTCCTACTATCTCCGCCTGCCTCCGCTGCGCATAATGCATATACTGATGCATATACTGACGCATACACTGCCCCCTATGATAGCGCACTGCGAGCAACGTGACAGGTAGCATCTCAACCGCTTGCGTCAACAAAGGGCCATCATGGGACCACAACAGGCCACTGGATGACGTACAATAGCACCATGTACCAACAAACCCACAACATCCCCTCGCGGCGTGTCTGCGCATCAAGACAGCATCAAGACGTATGCGCGCGTATGTGCCGCTGCCCGCTATATGTCTCTACTACGCAGCGCCGCCTGTCAAGGTAGCGTATTGCAGTAGAGTGCGCCGGGAAACCGATGAAAAGTGAGAGAGGACGTAGACCAGTGACGCCAGATGAGATGCCCACGCTGAGGATCACCCCAGCGGCCATGAACGCTATTAGCTCGGACACCACCGCCACCACCGCCACCACCGCCACAACCGACAATCCGCCACATACAGCGCCAGCCGCAGCGCCAGCGTCAGAGCCAGTCACCGCGCCCCAGGTGGAACAAACGGAGCACGTGGAGCAGGCGGAGCACGTGGAGCAGGCGGAGCAGAGGCAATCGGCAGCTTCATCCGCCGCCGCTGTGGCGCCCTCTGACATGCAGACGAGCAGCAGTATAAACGACGACGTGAGCGATCAGGAGACGCTGATCATCGGCGACCGTATCGGCCTGACGAGCAGTGCAGACGGCTCAGGCGATCCCACTAACGCATCCGCAGCAATCCCCGCCACGACACCCGCCACGACACCCGCCACGACACCCGCGCCAGCCACGGGGATAGCGCCATCCGTAAGCAATGCCGATTCCACTGTTGACCCAGCCTTTGCGGGGGCCATCGATCCCACTACCGACACCGATTTCATGCGCTACTACGCCGTGCGCAACCACTTTGGCAGCATCGCCTTCTCGCCCGATGGCACGCAGGTCGCCTATATCGTCAACACATCCGGGCAATTCAATCTCTGGCGGCAATTCATCACCGGCGGCTGGGCATCGCAGGTGACCACCTTCGAGGATGAGTCCGCCCGCGCGCTGATCTGGGCGCCCAATGGTGATCTGCTTGGCGCAGCGGACCGCAGTGGCAGTGAGCAGTACGACCTCTTCACGGTTCCGGCGCAGGGCGGCGCCATCCACTACCTCACCAACCAACCCAACGCACAGTACGAACTCTCCGAAGATGGTCTCTCGCCGGATGGACGCTATCTGGCGTATTCCGGCAACGACCGCGAGCCGACCGATGGCGATGTCCTGCTGCGCGATCTGGCGACCGCCGAAACGCGGCGCCTGCTGGCCAACGGACGCTACAACGTCGCCGCCAACTGGTCGCCGGATGGACGCTACATCACCGTAGCGGATGTGCGCAGCAACACCGACCTGCACATCTGGCTGGTAGAGGCGGTGACCGGCGCGGCGCGCGAGGCGCTGCCACACGATGAGCCGTTCTACATCGAGCCGGGACCCTGGCTGCCCGACAACTCCGGCTTCTATGTCATCACCGACCGTGGCCGCCAGTTCAAGGGCATCGCGCGCTATAGCCTGGGCGCCGACGCGCTGGAGTGGATTCTGACGCCCGATTGGGATGTGGAACGCATCACATCAAGCTCGGATGGCCGTCGCCTGATCTGGACACTCAATGAGAGCGGTCGCAGCCAGCTCTATCTGCGCGATAACGGCCAGGCCGCGCTGCGTGTCTCTGGCCTGCCGACCGGCGTGATCGAGCAGATGCGACTGACACCCGACGGCCAGACGCTGGCGTTGCGCATCAACTCATCCACCGCACCCGCCGAACTCTACATCGTGACACTCGGCCCGATTGGCTCGCTCACCACGCCGCACCTGCGTCGCCTCACCTTTGGCATGCTTGGCGGGCTGGCGCCATCCGAACTGGTCGAGCCGGAACTGGTGAGCTACTCCACCTTCGACGGGCGGCAGATTCCCGCCTGGCTCTATCGCCCGCGCAACGCCACGGCCAGCCACAAAGTTCCTGTCGTCGTCTCGATCCACGGCGGCCCGGAGTATCAGGAGCGCGTGGAGTATCACGCCTTCTATCAATATCTGCTGGCGAAGGGCATCGGCGTGCTGGCGCCCAACATTCGGGGCAGCACCGGCTATGGACTGGCCTATCAGAAGCTGATCCACCGCGATTGGGGCGGCGCGGAACTTCAGGACATCGCGGCGACGGCGGAGTATGCGAAGTCGCTGCCCTGGGTGCAGCCTGATCGCATCGGGGTGTATGGCGGCAGCTTTGGCGGGTTCGCCACGCTCTCGGCAGTGACACGCCTGCCCGATCTCTGGGCGGCGGCGGTAGACATCGTGGGACCAAGCAACCTGATCACCTTTGTGCAGAGCGTGCCGCCCACCTGGCGCCGCATGATGACGGCCTGGGTGGGTGATCCCGAGGCCGACGCCGACTTCCTGCGTGAGCGGTCGCCGATCACCTATGTGGACCAGGCGCGGGCGCCGCTGCTGGTGATGCAGGGGGCGAATGATCCGCGTGTGGCACAGGCGGAGTCGGACCAGATGGTGGCGCGATTGCGGGCGCTGGGGCGTCCAGTGGAGTATGTGATTTTCGCCGACGAGGGCCACGGCTTCACCAAACGGTCCAACACGCTACGTGCCTACCGGCTGGCCGCGCGCTTCTTTCTGCAACACCTGCTGAGATAGACCCTTTCCCACCACTGCCCTATGAGGGGAGTGGCGCCAGCCGCCAGGCCCACCGGATGAGACAGCCACATCTGGCGCGGCTCTTGCGGTGTATCTTCTGTGTGTATCTTCTAGTGAAGAAGGCCCCAGCGACTTTACTTTGGCGTTGGGGCCACGTATACTTGACAGTACTGGACAGTACTGTCAAGTAATCGCCGCGTTGTTCCAGGCGCCGCCTGTGCGTCCTGCGAGGCAACCGTGGTTGTGTGTATGAGGAGGCGCGCAATGCCATTTGCTTTCCACTGGTACGAATTGCTGCCGTTGTTGCTGCTTGGTCTACTCTTCATGGGGCCAAAGCGCCTGCCGCAGATGGGGTCCGCTGTTGGCCAGACCATCAAAGAGTTCCAGAAGTCCATGCGCGAGATCAAAAGCCCGCCCGCCGAAGAGACCCGCGCCCTGCCCGCCGCCAAAGGTGAAGAGACTGAGTAGGCTGCCCAGCCTCAGCGCCATGACCACGCCATAACTGATCCATGACTGGCAGAGCACGCACACCCATAGGCGCGAACAGCGTATCTATGCGCTGTTCGCATGTGATCAGTTGATCCTGATCCACGCGCCCCTCCATCTTCACCACGCCTCATCCGGCTGCTATCGCTATCCGCGCCAACCAACAGGCAGAGACGAGTTTCAGGGCTACTGCTTGCCACACAATAGTCTTGCTGTGCGAACGTGCCTGCAGAACCATTCAGCTATAAGCATCCAGCCGAAACCTAATCCACTGGCGCCGCACAGCGCATTTTTCGTACTCCTGCCAGGCAATCACCAGCCTCCTCCACCGGCGCCTTGCGAAGCCTCATGCGCCTGCGTAAGCAGTTCGGAGCCGACACGCTCGACAACGGCCAGGAGATCCTCGGTGTCAAACGGTTTGTGGACCACCGGAATCGACTGGTCATGCAGCAATTGCACGACATTCGTGGGCAGCGCATGCGCGACGGCTGTGAGGTAGACAACGCGCGTGCGGACAGCGAGGCCCGGTTCGGTACGAATCGCCCGGATGAGCGCGTCGCCATCGAACATGGGCAGCAGGTGGTCGAGGACCACGACATAGGGGATTTGGCGCTCGTGCAGCACGTTCAGCGCCTTTGCAGCGTCAGGCGCGCCGGTGGCCATATAGCCAGCATCTTCGAACAGCGCAAGCAGCGCGCTCCTGATTGGCTCGTCGTCATCCACGACGAGTATGTCAAAAGAAGGGGCGCCATTTGTATGGGGATCAGGTGATACAGGCATCATGCATACACTCCTTCAACCCATCCACCAAGCGGCAAAGTGGGTAGTCACAAATGTATGTCATGCACAATACGGGCCAAATTGAAACATGGCGACGATAATCACTCCATACGCCGAAATCGCGCCTCTGCAACTGCCCGAGAAAGCGCGTGAGCATCAGCGGTGATGATTAACGCGTGGAGCGTATGAGCACAATCGGTATCTCGCGTGTCGTGCGCTGTGCGTAGCGGGCGTAGTTTGCTGCTTTGGCGACCACCTGCGCCCAGAGCCGCGTGCGCTCGTCAGGGGTCGCCGTGGTAGCCGTAACGGTCTGGTGGTCGCCCTTGACCTGGATCTCGACCTGCGGGTGCGCGGTCAGGTTGAGATACCAGGCAGGATGCCTGTCACTGCCACCATTGGAGGCTACAAGGAACAGGGTATCGCCATCCGTGAAGAACGAGAGCGGAATCGTATGCGGTTTGCCAGATTTGCGCCCGATGGTAGTCAAGAGGAGCACAGGCGTTGATCCCATACGGCCAGCGACTGCGCCATTGGTCATGCGATACAGCCCCACCATCGCTTTGAGCGCGAACCGTAGTATAGCGGGGGTGCGGCGGGATCGAGATGGATTCGCGGTACTCACGATGACCTCCACCTGCGCTTCAGGAAGGCAACCCACTGGCCCGTCGGCCAAAGAACCTTTGCTGTAGCGGGCTGTGCGGGAACGACTGAATACGCGACTGCATACGCTATGCCTTCGCCTGTGAGGTAGTGGGCTGTTCACCCGGCAAGACATGCGACACGCGCAGGTAACAGAAAGGTGGCGTGCCACTGACCCTTGCACATTGCGTAAAGGGCGAACGCGATGCTACGCTGACGCCATGAGCACGAAGACGACCCAACTGGACTGGCGGACCGGCGCAAAGGACGGCGGCGCGCCCTCAGCCAACGGCTTTCTTCAGGAGCGCGGCGATCTTCGCCTCTTCGGCGGTGGTCAACTCCTTCAGCGCGAAGGCGGTCGCCCACATGGCGCCATCGTCGAGGTGCGCGCTGTCGTTGAAGCCCAGCGTCGCGTACCTCGTCTTGAACTTCTCCGCAGGTTGGAAGAAGCAGATGATCTTGCCGTCTTTGTTGGCATAGGCGGGCATCCCATACCAGGTCTTCGGCGAGAGGGCCGGCGCGCTGGCCATGATGATCGCGTGCAGCCGCTCGGCCACGACGCGATCAGACGCTGGCATCGCTTCGATCTTCGCCAGCACGTCGCGCTCCCCGTCCGCCTTGCCCGCAGCCGCCTTCTGCTCCTGGACGCGCTCCCTCATTGCCGCTCGTTCCGCATCCGTGAATCCCGTGGACGCCTTCGCGGGCTTCTTCGTTGCCTTCTTGTCGTCTACTCCCATATGGGACTCTCCCTTGCCGTGTTGGGCGTATGAACGCCGTCGAGACGTAGAAGGGAGCGCCGTGGCTCCATCCTGCCAGAGCATTTCTTTCTGGAGACGCTCCAGCCGGTAGCCCAGATTGTATGGCCTCAGATAGCAAACCGATTGAGGGGCCATACCAGGTCATTTACTGCGTCATCTACCGAATGGGTGCAGAAAGCTCGCGTCTTTCAAGACGGGGATGGATGCCGCCTCCCCTTTGCCATGACATCTACCGTGAATTATACACTGCCCACGTATACGACGTTCGAGTACCGCCTCTACCCGTCTCATGGTCAAGAGACCTTGCTGAACCAGAGCCTCGACAAAACTCGAGGCTATCGCCAGCGAGAAGGGTGGTATCCAGACGCTCCTCGCGGAGAAGTGGCAGCAGTTCTACAAGGCGACCTGCCCGCGTGGGGTGTCCTCTAAAACGAGAGATGCGCGCAGCAGGGTACGAAGTAGAAAATAGAAAAGCCTGCTGATCCAAACCGCCTCGACGGTATCATGCTGTCAACATGGTATACCTGTAATGATGTAGGGAGTAATCACGCCAAGTACGTAAAACAAGGCTCCTAGTACGATGTTTTGGAGTGTCCCTGAGCGACTCTGCTTCTCAAGCAAGTGCGTTAGTGCTTCTACAGTTGCGGCTGCTTCAGGGTGATTGAGCGCCGCCAGTACTCCGTGGCGATCCATGAGGCTTCCCTATCATGTCCAATTACTCAGGTGTGCGGCTGCGTTGCACCCCAGGAGTGGGCGCCTGTACTGCCTCGACATGCTCGCGACTGATGAGCTTCTTTCGGAGGTTGCACTGCCTTCCCAACCCTCATCATCACGTATTCAGCGCCTCTTTGATACGTCTATCATATCGGCTACGTTCATGTCTGCTAAAGTTCACCACAACGCATTATGCAAAAAGACCCAGGCGGCAAGCGGTACTTGCGACCTGGGCTATAGCTCTAGAGGGCTTTGGCTCCTCGGACAGGATTCGAACCTGTAACCTTGCGGTTAACAGCCGCCTGCTCTACCGTTGAGCTACCGAGGAATGGGTTGCTGTGTGATGTTGGCGCCACCATCGTGCATGCGCCGCGCCCACAACGCAGTGAAGTATACACAATCGCAGGGGCAGCCGTCAAGCGTTTTGCTCAGATTCACCCGCTTTGCCACAAAAAGCCCCTCTCCCAGGCGGGAGAGGGGTTGGGGTGAGGTCACGTGCTATGCGCGTGTGCCCGCCAGTTCGCGGTTGCGCGACCGGGCGCCCGCCATGGTGGCCTTCGCCGCCGAGCCACGCCTGAACCAGTTGCGATACTCCCCCGTCTCCCACACCACCAGAATCATACTGGCGTTGAAGATCGAGGAGAACGTTCCCGACGCAATGCCGATCAGCAGCGCCAGCGTGAACTCCTGGATGGACGCGCCGCCGAAGAGCGTCAGCGCCGAGAGCGTGAAGATAACCGTCAGCGAGGTGTTGAGCGAACGCGAGAGTGTCTGCACCAGGCTGGTATCCACCACCGTCTGGAACGACTCCGAGGTGCGCCGCGCCAGATTCTCGCGGATGCGGTCGAACACCACGATGGTGTCATGCACCGAGAAGCCGATCACCGTCAACACCGCCGTCAGGAAGAGCGAGTCCACCTTGAAGTTGAAGAAGTGGCCGAAGATCGCCCACAACCCCAGCACCACCAGCACGTCATGCAGCAGCGCAATGATGGCGCTGACCCCGAAGCGCAGGGCGCGGCGCACGCTGCCCACGTGGCGGAAGGCGATGCCGATATAGATCAGGATCGCCAGCGACGCGACCAGCACCGCCAGCACCGCATAGAAGGTCGTCTCCTGCGCGATGGCCGGACCAACCGAGGTGAGGTCCGTCTTATACACCGGACCATACTGCTTGTTCAGCGTGGAGATCACCTGGTTGAGATTGTCGCTCTGGTCCGAATAGAAGGTCTGCGTGTCAACCTGATAAATCTGGCTGTTCTGGCCCACCGCCACGTTCGTCACGCTCACCGGAAACGTACCCGTGGTCGCTGCTGGCGTGGCGGTCGCTGTTGCTGTTGCTGTTGCGGTCGCGGTCGCTGTTGCGCTGCTCTTGGGCGTCGGCGTGGCGGCGGTGTTGACCTGCGGCAGATCGGTTGGCGGCAGCTTGGCC
>JBDTAI010000377.1:0-9422 GCA_039924685.1 Ktedonobacterales bacterium | reverse complement strand
CGCCCAACCTGCCAAACGCGCCCGCACACTCCTTACACTCGGCAACATTGCCAAATCTCGAGGCGACGAGGCGCAAGCCGATATCCTCTACCTGGACGGGCTGGCGATTTTGCGTGAACTGAACGATACGCGCGGCATGCTGGTCGCGCTCAACAACCTCAGCGCGCTAGCCATCGAGCGGGGCGAACTCGCCCGCGCGCTCTCACTGATCGAGGAGAGCCTGACGCTCAAGCACCAGGTTGGCGACCGTCGCGGCACCGCCGTCAGTCTGATGAATCTTGGTGAGATACAGAAGCTCCAAGGCGACTGGGCAGCCGCCCGCCGAGCGCTGGAAGAAGGTCTCCAGATATTCCAGGATTTAGAGGACCGCCAGGGAGCCGCGCTGGCGCTGAGCAATTTGGGCGAACTGGCTTACGCCCATGACGACGATGCGCAGGCTGTTGAGCATTTCACCGCCAGCCTGATTCTCTATCAACAGATCGAGGACGCGACTGGTGAGGCGCTGACGCTCCGGCAAATTGGCAGAGCCTACGCGCGCCGGGGCGACACAGCACAGGCAGAAACGTCGCTGCGCGCCAGCGCCACCCGCTTCGAGGCGCAAGGCCAACTCTCAGAGGCGCTCGCCAGCCTGGTCGCGCTGGCCAGCCTCACCTGGGCCTCTGGTGAGCAACGATTGGCGACGCAGGCGCTCAACGATGTCCGCCGACGACTCAACCGCACGGCTGGTATGCCGGTCACGCTATCGCCCGAGGCACAAGCGGAGTATGAGCGGCTCCAGGCGCAGGCACAAACTAGCGCAGAACATAGCGCCAAGAAGCAGGACGACGCATAGTAGCGGCTACTATGCGTAGCCGCTGCTTGTAGAGGTTGGACGCCGTACCTGCCTCACCTACACTGCCGCCATCTCGCCTGCCCGCGCGGTCAGATTCGCCTCGATAAAGTGGTCCATCTCGCCATTGATGTAGGATGTCGTGTCCCCCTGCTCGGCCCCTGTGCGGTGGTCTTTCACCAGCGAATAGGGGTGGATCGTGACGGTGCGTATCTGGTTGCCGAAGTCAGCTTCCACATGCACACCCTTGAGTCGTGCCTGTTCGCGCTCGCGCTCCTCGATCTCAAGCTCATAGAGCCGCGATTTGAGGACACGCAACGCCATCTCGCGGTTCTGAATCTGCGAGCGTTCATTCTGGCAGGTGACGACGAGGCCGCTGGGCTTGTGGCGTATCCGCACGGCGGAGTCGGTCTTGTTGAGGTGCTGGCCACCCTTGCCGGTCGAGCGGAAGGTATCTACCTCGATGTCTTCGGGGCGGACAGTGATCTCGATGGGTGCGTCGCCGATGTCGGGCATCACCTCCACTTTGGCGAAGGAGGTTTGCCGACGGTGGGCGGCGTCGAACGGCGAGAGGCGGATCAGGCGGTGCGCGCCCGCCTCGCCACGCAGGTAGCCATACGCATAGGGGCCAGTGACGCTGAAGGTGGTGCTTTTCAGGCCCGCTTCTTCACCGGGCATTGCGTCGAGTAGCTCGACCTTGTAGCCACGCGACTCGGCCCAGCGCATATAGGCGCGCTGAAGCATCTCCACCCAGTCCTGGGCGTCGGTGCCGCCGTTGCCTGCATGGATCGAGACAATCGCCGAGGTGGCGTCATGTTCACCGTTCAGCAGCAGCTTGAACCGTTGCCGCCCCAGTTCGGCCTCAACCTCGTCAGCGGCCTGTGTCACCTCGCCGGAGAGTTGGGCGTCCGACTCCTCCGCGAGCATGTTCGCCAGTTCGGCCAGTTCGGCCAGTCGATGATCCAGCGCCTCCCAGGTCGTCACCTCGTCGCGCAGGCGGCTGAGTAGCTGCATCTGGCGCTGGGCGTGGGTGCGGTCAGCGTAGAAGTCGGGGGCGAGAGACTCCTCCTCGACCGTCTCTATCTGTTGCTTCTTGCCAGCCAGGTCAAAGATGCACCGTAATGTCGTGCACGCGGCGTCGTAGCGCCTCGATGCGTGTAGAAAGTTCACTCATGCCCTTATTCTATGCGCTACGAGGGGCGCCCGTCAAGCGATGATGCCCAGGTATTGTAGCCGATCCGGCGGCGCGCTTGACCGCCTGTTCCAGCCGTTCGTAGAATAAGGGGGACGTTGGGTATGCGTCGGGTTGTTATGACCCTGTGTACAACTCCGCATAGTGTCCTTCTCCAGCCTGCGCAGGCTGGCTTCGTGGCGCGATCAGCGCCTAGAGGCGCGGGTTTACCCGCTGGCTGCCGGGAGGCGTCATGGCGATTGCGGTCAATAGACGGGACGAGGAGCAGCAGATGCCGATGCTGCTGCCGTTCCCTGCGCCCGAAGACGCCGAAGCGCATGCCTATACCATTCACCTGCCGGGCTTCGAGGGACCGCTGGACCTGTTGCTGCACCTGATCGAGCGGAACCAGCTTGAGATTACGACGATCTCGCTGGTGGCCGTCACCGATCAGTTCATCACCTATATTCGCCAGTATTCCACGCCGCCGTTGCCGCGTATGGCCGCGTTTGTGGCGATGGCGGCGCGTTTGTTGCTGATCAAGTCGCGTAGTCTGCTGCCTCGCCAGCCGCGCCAGGAAGTCGTCGCAGATGACGACCCGCTCGACGACGCCGAGACGCTGGCCAGTCACCTGCTCGAGTACAAACAGGCGCGTGAAGTTGCCCGGCTGCTGCGGGCGCGCGAGCTCGCTGGGTTGCAATCGTATGCCCGCGCCAACCGCCTTGCCGATCCCGAAATGATGCTGGCGTGGAGTCCGCCGAAGCTGGTGGGGCTGAACGTGCGCGAGTTGGGGCTGGTCTTTCGGCGTGTGCTGAACCAGAAGGCGTTTTCGGAGCCGGAGCAACTGCCGCTACCACTCATCACGGTGGGCGAGAAGATCGCCGAAGTGGAGGCGCTGCTGACCGAGCGCAAGCGCCTCACGCTGGAAGATGTGTTGCTGACAGCCACCTCGCGTTTCGCGGTAGTTGTCACCTTCCTGGCGGTGCTGGAGATGTGGCATCAGGCGCGGGTGACTATCGAGCAGGAAGAATTGTTCGGTCCGGTGGTAATCCTGCCGGGGCCGCTCTTTGCGAAGCGGCGTGGCGTGACGGGCGCTGGCGCCTCAAAAGATGAGGCGCTGCAATCACAGGATAGCGCGACGCCATCCACAGGCGCCGACGCTGAAATTCCACCTCCAGCCGCCAGCGAGTTCGATCCGGAGCCAGTCGCGGCGCCCACCGGCAAATCGCAACGCAAGCCACGCCGCAAGATCGCGCCACAGCCGCTGGTGAGCGCGCCGCCGCTGTTCGCCATTTAGCCTTTGACTACCAGCCAGTCGAGGTCGCGGGGGATGGCGGAAGAGATCACCTCACCGCCATCAATGTTTACCAGCACGTTGTCGTTGAGGCGGATGCCGCCCTTGCCTTCGAGGTAGACGGCTGGCTCCATATTATGCACCATGTTGGCGCGCAACACCTGCTGCGAGGCGGGATGCAGGATCGGTGCGGCGGCGTGATTGATCGCCTGGAAGCCGAAGCCATGCCCCAGCCCATGCTTGAAGGCGTCGCCAAAGCCTGCCGCGCGCATCACATCGCGCGCCGCCGCATCGGCGTCATGCCCGGATATGCCAGCGCGGATCACCTTCATCGCGGCATCTTGCGCTGCCACACAGGCGGCATGGGCGCGGCGCCAGGTATCGTCGGCCTCCTCGGCGAAGAAGGGACGTGTCAGTTCGGCCCAGTAGCCGTTGAGGCTCACCTCCATCTGCACCGAGACGGTATCGCCGCGTTCGATGGCCTTATCTGAGGTGAGGTTGAAGGCGCGATAGGCCAGCGCCGCGCGCGCGCCCGCCATCACATGCACATGCGCCATCACCCGCTCGACACCGCCTGTCGCATAGCCCGCTCGCAACAGCGCCGCATAGGTGGCGCCATGCACATCGGCCTCGGTCGCGCCAACCCGCACGGCGTCATGCGCCGCCTGGAAGCCTTGCCGCGCCACCTCTTCGGCCTGACGGATCATCGCCATTTCGGCCTTCGTCTTGACCGAGGCCAGTTCTTCGAGGGCATCGGTGGCGTCGCGCCAGTGCGCTTCGGGCAGGATTTCGCGTAGCAGGTTGAGCGTGTTGTCGCCGGGGATGCCGATCTGGGTATAGGTGGCGGCGATCGGTGAGCGTCCACCCTCGAAACCTACCAGGACACGTCCATGCAGTTGCGCCTCCTGTAAGAGATCAGTGAGCGGCTGGCGCACGGAAGGGATGGTTGTGCTGATGTATTCGAGCGTCTCCTCAGAGAAGGTCTTGATGGTGGCGGCGGTATCAGGTGGGATGAGGTCTTCTTCATCGCCGGGGACGAGCAGGCGGATCTCCAGCTCCTCCTGCCGGTTGAGCGAGGCGACGCAGAATGAGTTGCCCAGCACCGGTTGATAGCCCGTCAACATCACCACGTGCTCTGGCAGGCGGCAGACCACCGCGCGATACCCCTCACGCGAGAGCACATCTACGATACGCGACGCGCGGTCACTCTCCATAGCATTTACCTCATTTGCGCTAGAGCCCGTTATGAACTTGACATCAAGGCTGTGAATTGGCGCAGCATCAAGCAGGAAGCAGGTGAAAGCGAGGTCGTGTCGCCCAGCCAGCGTCGCCGCCAGTCGCTCATAGTTCCGGGCCAAGCGGCGAAAATGGGTTGCCCAGGCGACGTCGCGTTCCACCACCCAGTGGCGGGGCAACAAGACAAAGCCCAGTTTGGCTTCGGGCAGTTTGACGACTACCAAGTGGAGGCCACGGCCTCCACTGCTGCCGCAGGTGTCTCGCCAGTGTAGCCCTGATCGACGTAGGCGATCTGGACGGATGCGCCGGTCGCGGCTTGCAGGACTGCCGTCAGGTCGGTGACAGGGGCGCGGTCTTGCTCATCCGCTGGACTGACTACTCACGCGAGCAAGTGGCAGCGATGGCCCGTCCCGCCCGTGTTCCGGCCCTTCAGGGCCGGGAGCGGCCTGCGACCACCAGCAAGGCCAAGAGCGACCCACTACCGCCACAGTGCCCGCGATCCCGTCCACCCTATCCTTTTGTGCCGACGGCCAGCCCACCCAGACCAATCTCCGTATTCGGCGTGCGCGATTTGAGACGTGGGACACCGCGACCGGATGCGCCTTCGGGCGAGAGATCATAGCGAATCGGCGGATTGGTGGTGGGTGTCAGTCGTCGCGCCCGCGATAGCACCGCCTCACGCTCGCTGATCAGATAGTCTGCTGAGCGCGCCGCCACTGCCTGAATTGTCAGCCCCGGATTGGCTGATCCCTGCGTCGGCAGGATGCTGCCGTCACAGAGGAACAGGTTGGGGATGTCATGTGAGCGCCCGAAGCTATCTACCACTGAACTTGCCGGATCATTGCCCATGCGAGCGCCGCCGATCAGGTGTGCATATCGCGACTCCTGGACGACTTCTTGCGCGCCCGCCGCCGACATGATCTCCATCACCTTGTTTTTACCATATTCGATCAGCTTCTTGTCGTTGTCATGCAACGAGAAGGTGATGCTGGCGACGCGCAACCCATAGCGGTCGGTCTCCTCCGCCAGCGTGACACAGTTGTCCTCCCAGGGCAGAATCTCGCCAAGCAGGCCGAAACCTGCCCAGTGGTTGTAGTCCATCATCACGCGCCGCATGCCCCAGCCCCACGCGCCCTTCGCCACCATCATCTGTTTCGCAAAGGCAATGGGCAGCGGTCCCACCGTCTGCACTGCGAAGCCCCGCGCAAAGCCACGGCTGGGATCGGTCTCGTAGAACTCCTCGGTGAGCGCATGGGCAGGCGGCGCTTTGTACATCCGCACTGGCTCCTCGAACCTGCCAAGTATCACATTGCCCGCCTGCGCCATCAGAAACTTGCCGACCATGCCGCTGGAGTTCGCCAGCCCCTGCTCGAAGCCCGCGCAGGCCGAGTTGAGCAGCAGGCGCGGCGTCTCAATGGCGTAGCCGCAGACGTAGACGATCTTGGCGCGCTGTTCACGTAGCTGACCATTGCGGTCGAAGTAGGTCACGCCGGTGACCCGGCCATCGTCGCCCATGTTGATGCGGGCCACCATGCAGTTTGCGCGTATCTCGGCGCCATGCTTGATGGCATCCGGCACATGGCTGACCAGCGTGCTTTGCTTGGCGCCCACCTTGCAGCCCTGGATGCAGAAGCCACGATAGATGCAGTGTGGTCGGTCGGCATGCGAGCCGGAGAGAATCGCCACCGGCCCGCCGATGCTGACGGGGATGTTGAGCGCGGTGCAGCCTCTCACCAGCGCGTCGCCCACGCCGCCCATCGGGTGCGGGCCATAGATGTATCCGTGCGGGTCGCCCCAGGGATAGTAGGCTGGACCAGCGACCGGAATCTCGACCTCCATCAGTTCGTAGTAGGGTTTCAGGTCCTGATAGGAGATTGGCCAGTCAACGCCCACGCCATCTTCGGAGTGAATACGGAAGTCCGAAGGGTGGAACCGCGGCGTGAATCCCGCCCAGTGAACCGAGCCGCCGCCGACGCCCTGGCCGCTGTTGTTGGCTCCAAACGCCAATGGATCAGCGCCGCCAGTAATGCGCAACTCGTTCCAGTAGAGCTTGTGTGAGCCTGCTTCGTCGCTTACCCAGTCGCGTTCGGTATCCCAGAAGGGTCCGGCGTCGAAGCCAACCACGCGGAATCCGGCTTTGGCGAAACGTTGCAGCAGCACGCCGCCCGCCGAACCGACGCCGACGATCACGATGTCCACCTCGTCGTCTGGCCCAAAGCGGCGCATCGGGTAGGGGATCACCTGAATCGGCCCCAGCATATGCTCGTCAGGCTTGGCGCCATCGAATGCGCCCAGGAGAGGCGCAGCCTGCGCCTCAGCGTCGGTGGCGCCATCGCTGTTCTGATGCTCAAATCTATGATCAGCCATTATCTGTTCAACCTTCTTCTGCTATATCGTCCTGTGTGTTGGCCATTGATGGCCACGATCTCACAGATCAGTGCGTTCCTTCTTGTCCAGGTGTCATTTGCGAATGACCGCCGCCGACTGGCTTATATTCATCGCTGCTGGCATCGGGTGGAGCGGCCCACTCATAGCGTCGTTCAGGCCGCTCCCACGGCTCCGGTTTGCCATGCTGAAGGCGCATGTAGCCACGCGGATAGGCGGGGCCACCAAAGCCTACTTCGTCCCAGGCGAAGGGGTGCGCGTAGTAGGCGTCCACGCAGTCTTGCACTAGCAGCAGCCAGTAGCGTTGCACCGACATCTTTTGCCAGATGTCCTCGCCCGCCGGCGGTTCGCACTCATGAATCGTCCAGAGCACGGCGTCCTGTTCGCTCTGTCCCAGCGTGATGAACGACGCGCCGTAGAGCTTCTGTGCGATGGCCTCGATGGCTTGCAGGCCCAGCCGATGCGCCTCCGTGTCGGGTGGCATATCAGTAAAGCGATAGCCATCAATGCGCCCGCTATACAACCGCTCGTCTATGTAGTGCAGAATCGGGATCTTATGCGCGTCGTCACGGTCATCCTGTGGCATGATCCTTTCACAGACGGCCTGCATCAGTTGCGCCTCCGCATCGCTGAAGAAGCGGATTGGTGGAACCTCGTGAACGCGCTGAAGCACGACAGTGCGCGTCGCTTCATCCCAGAACTTCTGCTGACTCAGTGTGGAGTAGCCGGGATAGTAGCCGGGCTGTGCGCGTGGCGGCAGGGGCTTGCGCGAGTTGGCGTCAACCGTCAACCGGCTGGTATCCTGCTGCTCACTTGTCTTCTGCTTACTTGCTTGCTGCTTTGTATGTTGCCGGGCGTCCTGCGACCCTCTGGAAAACCGCTCCAATAGGCTCATAATTTGCTTCTCCCTCGATTCAGATAAGCGCATCCCGATGGGCGTTGGTCATACTTGCTCAACAGGTACGCAGGCGTCCGCCAGACGCCCCTACACACCCCTCTGCCAAGCGCAGCAATGGCCGTTTGGCATGGGACTTTAGTCCCTTGTCGTCCCGTGTTCCGGCGCCTCAGTACCGAGAGCGGGTCACTTCACGAGAACGCCGAGCGCGCCCTATCACCCTAATCGCCGCGGCGCAACAGGCTGGCCAGCACACCCAGGAAACCCGTGGCGGCATAGAGCAGCGGCGCAAAGATCGGCGGTCCATACAGCACGTTGTAGATCGGGTGCTTCAATCCGCCTGCGCGTCGCTTGACGCCGCGCGCATGATAGAAGAAACCTATCGCGCCGTTGAGCAGTGCCAGCAGCGAGGTGATGGGAAGCAGCGTGCGAGCAATCGTCTTGCTCCAAATCGCGCCTATACCTGCCACAATCACCAGCGGCGAGAGCAGCACTGGCGTCCACTGCACCTTGTAGCTAAAGTTGTTCTTGTAGTGCGAATAGAGCGCCTCGACGCCATTGAGCAGCGCCATCACGGCGGTTGCCCCCGCCAGCCATTTTTGCAGCCTTCCCTCACGCGCCTCGTGTTCGACGGCGCTCAGTTCCGTGCGTGCAGAACGTGGCAGCCAGCGTAGCCAGCGGCCACGAACCGGCGGCGCGCTGGCGGCGTTCATGGCAGCGGGATCATCCTCACGGCGCAGCAGCGAGGCGATCACACCCAGCAGCCCACTGACACCTAACAGCAGCGGCGCAAAGATCGGCGGTCCCATGATGACGTTGAAGACGGGAATACGCCAGCCGCCCGGCTTGCGCGCGATGCCTCGAATGTGAAAGATGAAGCCGACAACACCATCTAGCAGCAGCGCCAGCGAGGCCAGCGGCAGCAGCGTGCGCGCCACCCGACGACTGAACGCCGCCCAGACGCCCACGCCCGCCAGCACAAGGCTCAGGATTGGCGGGCTATACATCACACGCTGGCTATAGCTGCCCCGATAGTGTTCATAGGCGACTTCCAGGCCACCTAGCAGGCTCGCCATGCCAGCAACCACCGCCAGGCTGCGCTGAAAGCGGCCCTCACGGATATAGGTGGCGACGAGTTGCCCCTCATGTGTCAGTTCCGCCAGATCGCGAGCAAGCCGCTCATGCTCTGTTGGCGTCTGGTGCGCCTTGCGGCGCGCGCCGCCACTCGAACCGATGCTGACCAGGCTGGCTACGTGTTCAATCTTGTCGGTGTCTGTCCTGCCTGTGTTGGTGTTTCTAGTCGGCGTATGTGCCCTGGCAATCTTGCGTGTATCCCCAGTTTGGCCACTGCGGATCGGCGTTTTCACCGCCATCCCTGCCCATCCTTCCACAACTCATCGGACCACATCTCAGGCCAGCGGGTGAACCCGCGCCTGGCGGCCACGAAGCCCGCCTGCGCGGGCTGGAGATTCAGATACTGTGCTACTACTTTGCTACCAATGCGCTACCTGGCGCCAGCGATGGCGAGTCGCCCCGCATCGGGACTTTAGGCCCTTCTGTCGTCCGTACTCCGGCCTTGCAAGGCCAAGAGGAGGGGCGGGGGCCGAGAGCA
>JBDTAI010000376.1:0-10675 GCA_039924685.1 Ktedonobacterales bacterium | reverse complement strand
CGGGGCCGTTTGTGGTGATGCAACCCGCATCGGGCCAACCGTCACGCGTCCGCCCTTGCCTGCCGCGCCCGCCTGAATTGTCTGGTTGACTTGATGCGCCTGATTGATTTCGTGGGCCTGTTGGGCTTCGTAGGCATAGCGGCGGCGTGTCTCGCCCATCTGGCGGCGGCCTCCCACCTGCAAGGGCGGCGCGGCGCGCAGTTCGCCTACGATACTCCGGAACAGCGTCACTGCGTCGGCGTAGACGGCGCGTATCTCGGCCTCGCCATTCACCAGATCGGCGGCGCAGAGCGCGCAACGAAACTGCCCATCTGGCAGCATGACTGGCGGCGTCGCGCAGGGAGCATGGCAGAGGTCGCAGCGCGGGCGGGTCTGCACACAGCGCGGACAAAAGCGGCGTTCGGCGGCAGTTGGCGGCAGTTCCTCGAAGGTATACCAGGCGGTGAGGATCGGATCATTACAGGCGGCGCAACGGACAACTTCATGCTCACATGCCTTGCACAGCCGAATCGTTCTGCCATCGCTGATGCGAACACCGGGCGCGCTGGCGGCCAGGGGCGTGTTGCAGCGCGCGCAGCGGGGACTTTGCGCCTCGCAGGACGCGCAGACAACCAGCCCATTGGCGTAGCGGAAATACCGCCCGACGATGAGCCGCCCGCAGAGGTGGCAGAAAGACGCTTTCGGTTGTGCGCTCATTGATACATCCAAAAATATATCCAGCGATTCCAGCGATTCCAGCGATTCCAGCGTGTGACCAGCGGAAAGGACGCCAGTTTGCCAACGGTCTTCAGTCCGCAACATCTCTGAGCGGTGGCCTCGATGTTCTTTGACATCCTGAACGAGTATTGCTTCTACTGCCCCATCGTAATGAGCCGTGGCCTTCAGGCCACAAGCCAGCACAGACGATCAGTTACCCGTTCGAGTTGTGTCAAACACCAGCAAAGCTGCGATCCCAACCACAGTTATGGCAGGCGCACATCGCCACCGGCAAGGGCAGCGCGCGTGCGGGCAATGTCGCGCACGGCGTGCAGTTCGTCGAAGAGGCGCAGCGCGGTGGTCAGTTCGTCAAGCGCGAGCGCATCGTCGCAACTGGCAGCGCGGCGGCGATAGAGGCCCGCCAGCGCATAACGAGTGCGCGCCTCCTCCCACGCGCTGCCCAACGCCCGATAGCGACCAAGCGCATTCTGGGCGTCGGCGAGCGCATCGTCCCAGCGGCCCGCAGCCATGCCAATGATGGCCCGCGCCCGTATCGCCTGCGCCAGCGCCTTGCGGGCGCCTGACCGCCAGCCGATCTCCAGCGCCTGCGCCTGATAGCGATCATACAATTCTATGTCGCCGGTGCGCGCCGCCAGTTCCACGAGTTCGCCCAGCAGCGCCGCCATGCTGTGGCGACCGGAACGCGCGCCCACCGCCGCCAGCAGGGTTTGCTTTGCCTCGTCGGTGGCCCCACGCGCCAGCGAGAGGCGCGCCCGCGCCACCTCGATATATTGTGCGGGATAGAAGGGCGGCGCTTCGGCCACCTGTCGCGCCAGCCGCTCCGAGGCATCCATGTCGCCCATGCGCGCCTGCACCGTCGCCAGCGCCAGCAACGCCCACAGATGGTGACGCGACTGGCGGATCACTGCGCGCGTGGAGAGCGCCTGTATCTGCTCACCGGTCCGCACGGCGTCGGTCCAGCGGTCCCACTCGGTGTAGGTCAGCGTCATGCGCCAGAGCGCCGACAAACGCAGGCCATCGAGGTCGGCGGAGTTGGCCAGTTCCAGCGCGGTGTTAGCCGCCTGAATGGATTGCTCATACTCGCCGACCATCATATGCGCCTGGCTCACCTCCGTGTAGATGTCCACCAGTTCGTTCACGTCGTCAATGCGGTGGCCCCAGGCGATGCGCCGCGTCTGGCTCTCAAGGTAGCCGCGCAGATCAGTGGTGATCGCCTGGATGTTGCCCAGCGCGTCAAGCGCCTCTGAAGCGCCATGCGGATCGCCCAGCGCCTCGGTGATGCGCACTGCCTCATGCGCACTGCGATAGGCGTCAAGCAGATCGCTCTCGCTCCGTTCCTCGGCCCACGACCACCAGAAGAAGCTCTTGGCGGTCAGCAGCGCCGCATAGTCAAGCGTATCGCGCTGGCCCAACGCCTCGGCAAGCCGCAGCCCCTCATCCAGATACGAACGAAGCTCCTCATAGGGTGGCAGTTTCTTGAAAAGCCCCGGATTGCGCGTGGGCGTCTGCGCCAGCAACCGATAGATGCGCATGCCGCGTTCGCGCCAGTTCAGCGGCAGCGCCGTCACGGCAGGCTCGGGCGATTCAGCAGCCTTGCTTCGTACCTGCTGCGACGCCTGGGGTTCGGACGTTGCTGATGTCTGTGGTGATTGCTGTGCGCGCTGTTCGACGAGCGCCGCCTCGGTGGTCCCGCCACCCAAGCCATCGGTGGCGCCATCAGTAGTGCGGGCGACCGGCGCCACCACCGGCTGATTATCCTCCGTCACCACTGGCGCCGCCTCGCTATAGGCTGACCAGATACGCAATGCCTCACGGTAATCGTTCCAGGCCTCGTCGGCGCGTAACGCCAGCCAGCGCACATTGCCCCGGCGCACCCGCGCTTCCACCACCAGCGGCGATTCTTCGGGCAGGAAGCCCTCGTGCAACAGATCGAGCGCATCGGTGAAGTAGCCATCAGCTTTGGTGAAGGCATGGCGCGTGATGGATTGCTCGCCTGCTTGCGCCAGATAGCGCGTGACGGTTGCGCGCACGGCCAGCCGCCGTTCACGGTTGCGCGAGCGCGCCAGATTGGCCTGTGTGTAGTAGCGGTAGTAGTGCTGCGCCAGCAGTTCGGTGAAGGCCGATTCTCCGGGCTGCGCCTGACTGAGTTGCTCCAGCCACTCGGCCACACGCAGATGCTCATGTGCGCGGCGAGTGCGCGGAATGGCGCCATAGACTACCTCGCGGGTAAGTCCATGATTGAACGTATAGACCTCTTCGGCGGGCGGCGCGATGCTCATGCCAGCGCGCTCGCTAACGCGGATCAGGTCTTTATCGCCAAGCGCGCGCAATGTGCGCTCCAGCGGCGCCGGTTGCAGATGCTGCGCCAGATGAAGCAGCGCAGTCGGCCAGAAATAGCGTCCGATTACGGCGGCATGCTGCAACACATCGCGCTCGCCCGGCGTCAGCAGGTCAAGGCGTGCGGCCAGCACCCCCTGCACGGTGTCGGGGATGACCGGATCGCGCACCTCCTCGCTCTGTTCCCAGTCGGGCGCCACTCGCCAGCCCGCATTGCGCCCGCCAGTGGCCTCCTCGTCGCGCGCCAGCACACCGCGATCCACCAGCATGCGAATGATCTCCTCGACATAGAACGGGTTGCCGTCGGCCTTATCGAGAATGCTGGCGCGCAGGCGCTCCGGCACGCCCTCGCCGGGGAGCAGTTGGCGCACCAGACGCGCAGTATCCGACGTGGAGAGGGCTTCGAGCGCGATGGTGGCGTAGTTACGCTTGCCGCCGCCCCAGGTGGGTCGCCGCTCCAGCAGATCGGGCCGCGCTGTCGCCAGCAGCAGCAGTGGCACGTTGCTTGCCCGCGCTGCTACATCAGTCAGCAGATCGAGCAGCGCATCGTCGGCCCAGTGCATATCGTCAACCAGCGCGACGAGGCCACGCCCTGCCGCCAGCGCCTCGAAGAAGATACGCCATGCCCGCAGCCGTCCCTCTTGCAGTTGCTGGTTGTCGCCGGGCAAGAGCGCCGCGCGCCGTTGCGCCGACTCGATGCCTATGGTATGGCCCAGATAGGCCGCCACCAACTCGGGGTCTTCGCTGCGCCCGACGGCGGCGAAGCGGCGACGCACAGCGGCAAGCAACCGGGAGCGGGCGCGTCGGGGTGAATCAAGCGCGCCAAAGCCACAGTAGACACGCAGCATCTCGGCCAGCGGCCAGTAGGTTACGTCCTCGCCATAGGGCGGACAGCGCCCTTCGAGAAGCAGCGGGCGCGGCGGGGTGTTGTCGGCGCCAGCGGTGTGATTGTTATCATGATCGCCAGTGTGATCGCCAGCATGATCATTGGCATTAGTGGCGTCGTTGTGGCGACGTTCGCGCCCTTCGCCGGTTGCGCGCTCGGTTCCTGTATGGCCTGCCTGCGCCTCGGTGTCATGTTCAATCTCCGTCTGGGTCTCGGTCTCATCCTCGGCCTCACAACCAAGCTCCATCAGATCGAGATCGCCGAATGAGCTGACGCCCAGCAGTCGCAGAATGAACTCGCGGGCGAGGCGAGTCTTGCCAACGCCGGGAGCGCCCAGGATCGTGACGAAGTGCGGACGCCACTCACGCATCACGCGCTGCGAGAGCACGCCCAGCAGGTCCATCTCCACCTCGCGCCCGACCATTGGCGAGCGTAGCCCATCAAGCCCACGCGGACGCGGCGTGGGAGCGCCATCGGCGTCGAGCAGCGCCAGCGCCTCGAAGACGATGGCGGGGCGCGCTTTGCCGCGTAGCGTGACGGGGGCCAGCGCGCGGTAGCGCACAGCGCCGCGTGTGCCGCGATAGGCGCGTGGACCAACCAGCACAGCGCCTGGCTCGGCCAGTTGTTGCAGCCGCGCCGCCACATTCACCGCATCGCCTGTGATCAGGAAGTCGCGTCCTTCCTGTGCGTCACCAGCGGCGGCCACCTCGCCGGTATTGACGCCGATACGCAGTTGCAACTCAGCCGCGCTGGGATCGTTCGCCAGCCGCTCGCCGTTGAAGTCGCGTAGCGCCGCCTGCATCCCCAGCGCCGCGCGCACCGCGCGCACCGGATCATCCTCATGCGCGATGGGCAACCCGAAGACGGCCATCACGGCGTCGCCGATATACTTCTCCACTGTGCCGCCATGACGGTGAATCTCGCGCGCCATCAGCGCAAAGAACTGGGCAAGCGTGGCGCGCAACTCTTCGGGGTCGGTGGTCTCGCCCAGCGTTGTCGAGTTGGTGAGGTCGGCGAAGAGGATGGTGACGACGCGCCGCTGTTCCGCCATCTCTTCAGCGATAGCCGCTGTCTCTGCTGATTGCACAGTTGGCACAGTTGGCGTAGCAGCGCCTGCGTAGGCTGTACGCCCGGCGCGGGTGCGGCTGATCGTGGGCGGCGCCTCGCGTGGCATAGGCAGGCGGCTGCTCGAAAGCATGGCGGCAGACATCGCGGGCGCAGGGGTTGCAGCGGCAGTGGTGAGCGGGGCCCCGCACTGGTTGCAGAAGCGAGCGTTGGGCGGGTTGAGGGCGCCACAGTTCGGGCAGGGCCGTGGTAACGGCTGCCCACAGTTGATGCAAAACTTCGCCTGTTGCGGATTCTCCGCCCCACAATTCAGACAGACCATGCGCGCTCCCTGCTCCCCCGCTACCAATGCCCGGTACCTCACCCACCATCCCCTCTATTGTACCGCATGTCTGCGTTGCGGGAAGCAGATAGAAGCAGATAGAAGCATATAGAAGCAAGTACATGTGTCACACGACATCAAACGACTTGAAAAAGACTCCTAAAAGACCTGTCCCCTTCTGGTGGATCCATTGATACGTACTTGCGCAACAATGGGTTCACGGGCGAGTACATCACTGTCGGGTTCTACACCAACGACACCTGCGACAAAAACCTGTCCGCGGGTACCAACGCCGTTGACCCTGGCACAGGGCGCTGTACCGATTATGTAAACAAAGCAGGCGCTCTGGCTACGGAGGTTGGCACGCGACAGGAACGTCTGGGATTCATCGGCTGTAAGCTCGCGTGGTACATCTATGACGACTACACCAATCTGGGCACTACAGTCCGAGTAGTTACCCACAGTATGGGCGGATTGTTGATTCGGTGGGCGCTACACTGCGTATCCATCAATATTGCCCAACTGTCTCATGCTGAATGCAACGGCTTCCCCCCGCGCCTCAGCGTGGACCAAGTCGTCACGATTGCGGCGCCCTATGGTGGCCTGCCTAATCCAGCAGGCTCCTTCTTCGCCTGTGGTAACTGTCGGCAGGCAGAAGACATGCAGGGAATTGCTCCCGATGCGGATTTCCTGAATGAGATGAAGAATGACACGAGCGCCAACCGCGTGCCCGGCGGCAATGGTTATGGCGCTACCCCTGGATGCTCATTCAGTATCACTCCATCCGAAAGGTGTGTGATGCGTTGCAGGTTTGTGATCGCCCTGTGCCAACTCCCACCCCAACACACGTACCACCCACCGCGACGCCATCCGGCGGTCACTATGAGGGCAACCGCAACAGTAGCATTTGGACAGGCTGGGAAGCCGTAGACTGGCACGCCTATAGCTTCGTGACCGCCAACTGGGTGGCGCCGAGCATTCCCGCCCGCGACTACTCGGACATGAACACCTGGATCGGCTTCAATGGCGATAGCAACGAGCTGAGATCAAGCGCGGGCTATTTCGTGCGCGCAGGTATAGATGCGTCGGTGGATGATGTTGGCGATGTCTACTACGATGTCTACTGGGAGGTCAAGAACACCAGTGGCGCCATCCTCGCGCAGAACGACAGCTTCTACAGCGACATCGCGCCGGGCCAGAAGGTCAACTTCACCGTCTGGTACAACAACGGCACACTGCACTTCGACTTCTATGACACTATCACCGCCTGGGGCAACAGCGGCACAAGCCACACGTATTATGCCCCCAACTGGCAGGAGTACACCACCGACTGGATCGTAAGTGGCGAAGGGCGCTATCTGGCGGACTGGAATAGCGCTGGCCTGACGCTCACCAATTGTAGGGCCTCGCTCGACAATGTGAACTGGTATGGCATCAACGCCAAGTCTTACTACTCTGATACGATGGTTACATCAGGTGGGGTGGCGCTAGCCAACCCAGGGACTCCCGTATCTGGCGGAACGCAGTTCTCACCCAGTTGGGGCTGATGCGCCATCGCATGAGGTGTAGGGGAATAACATCGCGAAGGCGCGCGATACGCTCGCACGCTCGACAAGTCTTGACAAGTCTTGACAAGTCTTGACAAGATATGCGACAGCACAGGACTCGGCGAAAGCGCTGAGTCCTGTGCTGTCTTTTCAAGCCGACGCAAATGGTCTTGGACAAGACATGCCGGACGCATCAGGAAGGCAAGCGCCACTCGCTAGCTACTGCTCTTGCGTGGGTGGTGTATCTTGAAAGGAACCTCATGCTTGCAGTTTGCGCCCGTCGCTTGCAGATTGAAAGCAGATTAAAAGCAGCTCTGTGAACCACCTTGCGGACATGATGAGCAAGGTGACTCTGTCCGGCGCCATTCTTGCTGAGTTATTCCCGCTACGATCCATGGACCAATCAGCGCAATCGGCGCAGGCGTGGGGTGTGATGAGGGGAGGGAAGTGTCGCATGTGGGATGATAAACAAGGCCACCAGGACTACCACCACAACACACATGCTTCAGGGAATCCGGGCCATGCCGGGACCGCCAGGGACACTGGCGATCTGGGTGGCGCTGGCGGCGCGAGCCACGGGTCTGACGACCGTGACGCGCTTGACGCCTACCCACTTCCACCAGCCACAGCAGGCGGCGCAGCGCTACTTGGAGATTGGGATGAGGCGACCGATGAACGGCTGTTCTGGCCTACTGACCACCACGAAGCCACCCACACGGCAGAGCGCCAGACACAGCCAGCCAGGCAAGTGGCCCACCCGGCAGAAGTCAGCGCTGCTGGTGGTCAGACAGGTCAGACAGGTCAAACAGGTCAAACAGGGTATCTGGGCCAGGTCGGGCCGAGTGGGCAGACCGGCGCGCTGGCACAAGGCGCCAGACAATCAACCGGATCACTCTGGTTCTTTGGCCGCTATACTTCGCTGACGCCATTGGCTTCTGGTGGCATGGCGCAGATTTACCGCGCCCGTGATGCGCACTATGGCCGTGAGGTGGCGCTGAAAACACTCTCGGCGGAGATGGCGCATGATCCTGTGCGCGTCGAGCGCTTCAAGCTGGAGGCGATGCGTGTCAAGGAGCTGGCGCACAACAACATCGTGCCGCTGCTCGATTACGGCGAGGAGCAGGGGCGCCTCTTTCTGGTGATGCCACTCTATCCCTACACGCTGCGCGATCTGCTGGACCGCGACGTCGCGCTGCCGCTGATGCAGGTCGCCTCGATCACGCGAGAGATCGCTGCGGCGCTTGACCACGCCCATACTTATGGCATCATCCACCGCGACGTGAAGCCCGAAAACATCCTGATTGACTACGATGGCCGCGCCCTGCTGACGGACTTTGGCATCGCCAAAGCCTCGCCCGATGCCCCGGCGCATATGATGACCTCCGGCCCGCTCTCGGCGGCGGAGGCCGGACAGTCGCCGCTCGCCAGCATTGAATATAGCGCGCCGGAGCATCTGCTGGGCCACCCGCTCGATGCCCGCTCCGACATCTATTCGCTGGGCCTCGTCGTCTACGAAATGCTCGCCGGGCGTGTCCCGTTTCCGCTGGAAGCCGGTCGCATCTACACCTATCTGGCGCGTATTATGAGCGATCTGCCTCCGGCGCCTTCGACCGTGAGCCGCAATGCCATACCGGCGATGGTGGATGCTGTCGTGTTGCGCGCCATCTCGCCCGATCCTGCGCAGCGCTTTTCCACCGCAGGCGACTTCGCGGCGCTTGTGCTTCAGGCGCTGGCATACGCCCCTACCGCTACGTCCACTCTTCCCCTTTCCTCCATGCCCACGTCGCCGTATACGCCCAGGCCAGCCGCGCATTCGAGGCCACTGGCCCAACAGCAGTATGGAACCGGTCCACTTGCTGCGCACGGAGCGGCGGACGTGGGTAGGAGCGCGCCTGGCCAGCGGACGCCCGCCTCACGTCCGATTCCCCAGCCACAGCCACGCTATCTCTACTCGCCGCCGGAACGCCCACTTGCCGGCTGGCAAGCGCCAAAGACCACGCCACTCACACCGGATGCGGTGCAGCAGGCGTGGCGTGACCCCGCCGCGCCCGCCTCATCCTATACGGATCGGCTGGGGGTGACTATGCAGTCGCCAGACCGCCCACAAAGATACCCACAAAGACACGCACAAGGCTACCCGCGAGGGAATGTGATGGGAACGACGCGCCGACTCAGCCGCTTTTTCCGCTTTCTCGGCGTGCTCATTGGGCGGCGCTAAGAGGGTACGCCGAGACAGCGTGATAACAGGTCCATCTTCAGAGGTAGGCGCCCTGTGCAAGGCGCGACCTCATCCTCAGCTTTCCCCGTGGGAAAGGTGAGTGTAGACCCCTCAACAGCGCCAGGCGCGCAATAGTAACCAGTCCATACCTGCCTGATCTAGCAAGCAATGTATGCCCCGTGTCAAGGCGATGAATGTGACGCCCAACCCGATACAAAGCCTGTAACAGCGCCGCGTACTCCTCTGTGATGCAGCATCGCATATCCGCTAATTTGCTCACGCTAACATGCTCGCGCCGATGTGCTCAGACGGAGCGAACGGAGCGAGACACTGTACCGACAACCGACAGGTGAGCAACGGCGGTATCTCACATTCCAACCAGAGTCATCAGGGGAGTGCAACCATGCTAAGGGACATATCTTCAACAGTGCGGCGGCGCGCGGGCGTCGCCATGCTGACCACATTCGCGCTTGTCGGCGCCCTGGCGCTGGCGGCATGTAGCGGCACAGGCGGCACAGGCGGCACAGGCGGCGGCGGTCCTTATGGATCGGGTGGCGCGACGAATACGCCAGCCGCGACGACCGGCGCCACAGGCGTCAATCTCACCTGCGCATCGGGCGCAGTGGTCTGCTCCAAGACCGTCTCGATCAGCGGGACCGCCACGACTGTGCTTGCCGACAACCAGGGCATGACGCTCTACACCTACAAGCCAGATACGGCGACCACCGTGGCCTGCACGGGCGGCTGCGCCTCGGCCTGGCCCGCGCTCACAGTCGCCGCTGGCGCCACCCCCGCCGGATCGAATCTGCCGGGCAAACTCAGCACGATCAACGGCGCCAATGGCAACCAGGTGGAGTATAACGGCCACCCGCTCTATCGCTATAGCGGCGACCAGAGCCAGAGCGACGCCAACGGCCAGGGCATCGGTGGTATCTGGTTCGTGGTGGCGCTCAACGGTGGCCAGTCGTCCTCCGGCAGCGGCGGCTCAACCGGCAACAGCGGCTATTAGACTGTCGTCAGCGCGACGACATCGCACCAGGGGCGCGGATCGCTTGCATGAGTGATTCGCGCCAGCAGTGTATGTGGCCCCGGCGCATTGAGTTGCGGTAGCGCCAGCAGCGCGCCAGAGCATCCACCCGGTACTGGCTGGCCATCTATGAACAGCGTGGCAACAGCTTGTGAGCGACAGGCAATAACTGCCGAGCCAGTCAGTGGCGCCATGAACGATAGGCGCAAGGTAGCAGCGCCGGGAGTGAAGATGACGCTCTTCGCAGGCGCATTAGGCGCATTACCAGTGGTGAGCGCAAAGGTGTTGGGGAGCAGATAGACATGCTCCGGACCGGCAACGAATACCTGATCGGCGGTGTAACGCGGTATGGGATGCGCAACGAGAATCGCCAGCGGGCGTTGGGTGAGCGTTGGTAGCGCCGTTCCGCTGCTGGCTACCACCATCAGGCGCAATGGAGGCTGGTTTGCAGGGAGTGCCGCGCCTGTCTCATCCAGGCCAGCCGCGCGCATCACCTTCGTCGTGAGCCAGACCTTCTCGGCGATATAGCCCCTGGTGAACTCACTTATTGGCGCCG
>JBDTAI010000375.1:0-8066 GCA_039924685.1 Ktedonobacterales bacterium | reverse complement strand
GGCGCGGTGGGCGCTGGTCGCTCGGCAGATCGTGTGACTGCCCTTCGGGCGTATGTCGTCCACCAGACATGGGCGACATGCCCGCAAGCCCCTTCTCCGAAACCGTCATGCTCTCCCCCATACATTGTGCTGATAAAGATAGAGAAAATAGTGTACACTATTGAGTATAGGCAAGATTTACGTCTGCGTCAACCTTTGCGCATGATGAGCATATTCCATGTATGATGTGCGTCACTCAGGCGCCACGATAGACACTATTTGCATATCATGCGCCACCATACCATACGTCACCAGGTGTCACCAGCGCCATAAAAACAACGCGCCCCGCCGCGAGCAGCAGCAGGAGCGCGTCATCAAACTCTACGTCTGGTCGCACGCTCCGGCCTCGCCAGAGACGGCGCCACTACCTGGCCACTACCAGGCGTCAGGCCAATCGCTAGGCCATCGTGTAGTGGTTCTTGTGGTAATAGGTCATGCCGTGGCCCATCACCTTGACCGGAAACAGTTCTTTGAGCATGATTGGCTCGCCACACTTCTCGCAGATGCGGGCAGTGATGAAGTTGGTGTCGTCGCGCTGGGCCAGCGAGGCGCGCGCCGTCTTGGAAAGCTCACCCTTCTTCGCCATGATGTCGTATCCCCTTCTCAAACAGTTGCAAAATGTCTTGCCGTCTGGTGTGTGTTACTCGTTGCTTGGCGTGTATTGTATGTCACGCCGTATCGCGCTGGCGCGCTCTGTACTCCCCATTATACCACATCGTTGTCACCTCACCGCTTTACGCCTCAACCAGAAACTCAGTTGAGTGGAACGGTTCCTGTACATGCCATTCGTGGTGAATAGCGCGCATCACCAGCGCACAATCGAGTTCCGCTGATCCGTTTGGGAACTGTTGTGGAGCATCGAAAAGGCTGGACTGCGCCCTGATCACCTGGGGCGGCTCGACTTTCCAGTTGTGGCACTGAAGTTCCAGCCTATCGAGTTCTCCTGCCTTGACTCACTGAATAGCCCAACGAACCATGCTCGAAAAACGCCGACGCCTCTTCCAGAGAGGCAAAAATAGAGTCTTCCGGCAGATGTGAGGACAGGCGCACTTCCATGAATGCGCTTGGGCCGGAATGAGCCTGGCAAGAGCCGCTGAAGGTACGGCGGATCAACATGATAGTTGACAAGAATACAGCAATCAATGGCCCCTTCCAGGCTGGATAAAGGAGCGAGACGTATGGCATCATCCCTCGCGACCTGTGGCGGACGTACGATAGCCAATAGCCTCAATGCTCCTATTGTACGCCTGCCTATACAACCATGCCATCTCTTGTCGCAGCTACGCTGTGCGCTTGTCCGCCGTTCATCCGCCCGCGCTGGTGTGGCCGAGGATCGGTGTCTGCGTGCGGCCCTGACCGGCGATGCCCGGCTCCGTCATCGCCTGCGGCTCCAGCAGGATGGCGAGGTCGCTCTCCGGCAACAGATGGTGTTCGCGCACGATCTCACGGATATCGCGTCCCGTGTTGATCTGCTCTTTGGCGATCTCCGCCGCCTTCAGGTAACCGATGTAGGGGGCCAGCGCCGTCACCAGGCTGGCGCTCTTGAAGGCGTACTCCTCGCAGCGTTGCTGGTTGGCGGTGATCCCAATCACACAGCGTTCGGTGAAGGTCGCCATGCCGTTCTTGAGGATCGTCAGCGACATCAGCAGGTTCTGGATGATGACGGGCATCATCACGTTGAGTTCGAGCTGGCCTGCCTGCGCCGCATACGTCACCGTCGTATCGTTGCCCAACACCTGGAAGCAGATCATGTTGAGCATCTCGACCATCGAGGGGTTGATCTTGCCCGGCATGATCGAGGACCCCGGCTGCACTGCGGGCAGCACGATCTCATAGAAGCCGGTGCTTGGCCCCGACGCCAGCAGGCGCAGATCATTGGCGATCTTGGTGAGGTCCGTTGCCAGCACACGCAGCGCGCCCGACACCTCGACGAACGATCCCATGTTGGGGGCGATCTCGACCAGCGATTCTGCCGTGCGCAGCGGATAGCCTGTCAGCGCGGCGAGATGCTGCACGACGCCGGTGATATAGGCTGGCTCGGCGTTGAGGCCGGTGCCGACCGCAGTGCCGCCGATGTTGAGTTCGTAGAGTGTCTCTTTGGTGTGGCGCAACCGTTCGACGTCGCGGCGCAGGGTCAGCGCATAGGCGGCGAACTCCTGGCCCAGCCGGATTGGCGTGGCGTCTTGCAGGTGCGTGCGCCCCGACTTGACGATGTGGTCGAACTCACGCCCTTTGGCGGCGAATGCGGCGCTCAACGCCTCCAGCGCGGGCAGTGTCTCATCCAGCATCAGCAGCGAGGCAAGGCGCATCTCGGTCGGGAAGGTGTCGTTGGTGGATTGCGCCATGTTGACGTGATCGTTGGGGCTGACCAGCGTGGCGTCGCCGCGTGTGCCACCCAGCAGTTCGGCGGCGCGGTTGGCCAGCACCTCGTTGGCGTTCATGTTGTGCGAGGTGCCAGCCCCCGCCTGATACACATCCACCACAAATTGATCGCGCCACTTGCCCGCCAGCACTTCGTCAGCCGCTTGCACAATCGCGCCCGCCAGCCGCGCATCGAGACGTCCGGTGTCGCGGTTGGTGAGCGCCGCCGCCTTCTTCACCAGCATCGTCGCCTGAATCAAAGCCGGATGGGCATGCAGGCCACTGATGGGATAGTTCTCGACGGCGCGCTGTGTCTGCACGCCCCATAGCGCCGCCGCTGGCACTGCCTTGTCGCCCAGCGAGTCGTGTTCGATGCGCACGTCGCCCTGGGGCTGCTGCGGCTGTTGTTCGTTGTTTATCTCTGACATCGGAAGTTTCACCTGCCTCGTTGGTAGCCGCTCTCGGCATTGAAATGCCGGAGCACGGAACGTGTCAGGACTGAAGTCCCTGAGTAAAATGCCGTCATTGAAATACTATCACGCAGCGAAAGGAGCCGTCCGTGGCGCATTCATCCCATTCCTGGCGCATCGGCGTATTTGCCACAGTTCACGATGGGCAGGGACGTGTGCTGCTCTGCCACCTCCGCGATGCTGACTACTGGAATCAGCCGGGGGCGCCGTGGAGGCAGGTGAGACGCCCTGGCAGGCGATGCTACAGAGATTAGCGCGGCTAGCGGAAGTTCCAATCGAATTCACAACTACCCTTCATTCGCCGGGATAGCGCATTCGCCAAGCTAGGCGTCTGTACCGTTCATCGCCAAACAGCCCGTACCCACGTCGCTCATAGTCAAGCGCTGACAGTAGCATGGCTGGATGTATACCCAAGAGGCTTATTGCATCGTTGGGCATATCTCGAAATTCGTCTTCAGTTCTCACGTCCTTCGCGTCGTTACAAGCCCGACAGGCGAACACCAGATTATCCGGTTCATTCTCTCCACCACGGGCAACTGGAGTACGATGTTCTACTTCTGCAATGCGTTCCACATCTACCGTTACGACAGTATCGGGTGATGTCTCGCCAGTGAGGTCGGGAAGAGTTCCCGCAAACACATGACGCCATTGTATCTTGCGATAGGACAGCGGTACAGTTCACAACTGCAATAGGCACACATCCCGCCTTGAGCCTCATACAGCATAGCTTCTTGAGATGGTGTGTGACGACTCTTACGTCGTCGGATGCCGCCTAAATATGGCGGTGTGAGCGCTAGGAAACGTTGTCTCAGGTTAGCCCATTTGTCCTCCATTGTTTCTTCCCTATTGTGTCTCAGGGCAAGATGAATATTCGCGATAGCAGCTTGCTCCTTTTCGGAGAAGCCTAGATTCCGACAATAGGAACGCCATTCGGTGACAAGCATTTGTTCGTCTTTGCGAGTCTTTGCACGTTCATCAAGCTCCTTTGCAAGTTCATCCAATTCAGCAATGCTTACACAATACCTGAAGCGATCAGCATAATTGGGATAGAGCGCTTGATAGTCTGAACGCATAAGCTCAACTTCTTCGTGCTTCCGTTGATGAAGAATGTGCACATTCTTTCGGCAATCCTCACAGGTCGCTTTGACCGCCTTGCCCCAAAAACGCTTGTCAAATGCGCTGAGAGGCTTTTCTTTGCCACATGTTGCGCAGATCATAGCTATCGCGCCGACCTGTGGAAAGCGGCGGATGATTGCTGACTTCGCGGCGATGTAGCCCTTTTCATTGTCAGGGAAAGAGCGGCAAAACGCGCCATATTCGCTTATGTCACTCTCTGAGGAGAAGTAGTTTTCAACAATCACGATATGCTCACCAGACGTGCGGTAGACCATGCAATGGGCTGATTCCGCTAACCGCCGCACATCTTCCAATATCGGGTGAGATTGGTCGTGCTTGCCATCCATATGTATCCCTTTCTCGCATAGTGCTGACCTATCTGGTGTCGTAATTCTAGTGCGCTCTCACAAAAGTGGTATTCCAAGATAATCTGTCACGCTGGCTAGATTTGCTGGAGCCTGTAGGAGGCTTTACATATGTGATTCGGCGCCAAGCGTCTGTATCGCCGCCAGTTCCAGTGGGTCCACCTCGTCGCGGTAGGCCAGCAGATAGGCCCAGAGCGCGTTGGCGGCGGCGGAGAGATGGCGACCCGCCCGTCGCGCCAGATACCAGTGGCGATGCACCGGGAAGCCCTCCACATCCAGCGTCACGAGCCGCCCGGCCAGCAACTCAAGCTCGATGGCGTGCAGCGGCATTACCGCGATGCCCAGGTTCGCCGATGCGGCCTGTTTGATAGCGCCGCTGCTGCGTAGCTCCATGCCCACGCGCAGTGGCGCCTGTCGCCCGGCGAAGATGCGCTCCACATCGGTGCGCGTGCCGGAGCCAGCCTCACGCAGCAACATCGTCTCGTTCGCCAGCGCATCGAGTGGAATCTGCGTACGCTGCGCCAGCGGGTGACCCGGCGAAGCGATCACCACCAGCTCGTTCTTGACGAACTGCTCCACTTCGAGGTCGTGGGTATCCTCGATCAGCCCCATCACCGCCAGATCAACTTCGTCATGCAGCAGCCGCTCGGCCACGGTAAACCTGTTCACCACATCCAGTGTCAGCTTCACATCGGGATTCTGCTGGTGAAAGCCTCCGAGCGCGCGGGGGACGATGTAGATGCCTGCCGTGGTGCTGGCCGCGATCTTCACCGTGCCACGGCGGGCGCCGCTCAGTTCTTCCAGCACGAGCTGCGTCTCGTCGAGCAGGGTGAAGATGCGTTCGCTATAGTCGTAGAGTTGCTGGCCAGCCTCGGTGAGCCGCAGTTGTCGGCCAGACTTCTCGAAGAGTGGCATACCAATTGCTCGTTCCAGGGCGCGCACCTGCAACGATACCCCCGGTTGACTCAGGATCAGCAACTCCGCTGCGCGCGAGTAGCTGTGCTGCTGGGCGACGGTAGCGAAGATGCGCAGTTGGTGCAGGTTCATCTGGTGGATGTCCATAAACGATCCTTTATCCCTTTCATAAGCAACTGATAGTGACAATTATACATCGCATCGGGTATGCTACATCCATCAACATTTGTCAACATTTGTCCACGCTGATCGCTTCGGCGCAAAGGCGCGCGGTAGCCAGCAACACAAAGTTGTGTGCGTCCACGTTGAGACGCGGAGGAGAGAAGCGACATGAGTGAGTTGAACGGCGCCAACGGCGTCAACAGTAACAGTAGCAACGGCAATGGCAATGGCAAGAGTGCGCATACGGTTGATGCGGCGCTCCTCACATCGGAATGGCGCGATAATCCCCGCTGGTCCGGGATCACGCGCCCCTATAGCGCAGACGATGTGCTGCGGCTGCGCGGCTCGGTGGTGATCGAGCAGACCCTGGCGCGTCTGGGCGCCGAACGGCTCTGGAGTCTTCTGCACAGTGAGCCGTATATTCACGCGCTGGGCGCACTGACCGGTAACCAGGCCGTGCAACAGGTCAAGGCGGGTCTCAAGGCGATCTATCTCAGCGGCTGGCAGGTGGCGGCGGACGCCAACCTCGCGGGCCAGATGTACCCAGACCAGAGCCTCTATCCCGCCAACAGTGTCCCTAGCGTGGTCAAGCGCATCAATCAGGCATTACAGCGCGCCGACCAGATCGATCACAGTGAGGGCAAGCACGACACCTACTGGTTCGCGCCGATTGTGGCCGACGCCGAGGCGGGCTTTGGTGGCCCACTGAACGTCTTTGAACTGATGAAGGCGATGATTGAGGCGGGCGCGGCGGGTGTCCACTTCGAGGATCAGTTGGCCTCTGAGAAGAAGTGCGGCCACATGGGCGGCAAGGTTTTGATCCCTACCTCGCAGGCGATCCGCAACCTCGTCTCGGCGCGACTGGCAGCCGATGTGATGGGGACGCCAACGATTGTGGTGGCCCGCACCGACGCCAACGGCGCCAACCTGATCACCAGCGACATTGACCCCCGCGATCACGCCTTCCTGACGGGCGAACGCACCGCCGAGGGCTTCTTCCGTGTGCGCGAGGGCATCGAGGCGGCGATTGCGCGTGGTATCTCCTATGCCCCCTACGCCGACCTGATCTGGTGCGAGACCTCCGAGCCGAATCTCGAAGAGGCGGAACGCTTCGCCCGCGAGGTGCGCGCCGCCGCCCCCGGCCAGTTGCTCGCCTACAACTGTTCGCCGTCGTTCAACTGGCGCAAGAAGCTGGACGCCGATACCATCGCATCGTTCCAGCAGCGGCTTGGCGCGATGGGCTATGTCTTCCAGTTCGTGACGCTGGCGGGCTTCCATGCCCTCAACTACAGCATGTTCGATCTGGCGCTGGGCTACCGCGACCATGGTATGGCGGCTTACTCCGAACTGCAAGAGGGTGAGTTTGCCCGCGAGAAGGATGGCTATACCGCGACCCGCCACCAGCACGAGGTCGGCACCGGCTACTTCGACGAGGTGGCCCAGGTGATCTCTGGCGGCCAATCCTCCACCACCGCGCTGACCGGCTCGACCGAGCTGGCCCAGTTCCACGGTTAGAACGACCTCTCTCCCTGCCCCCTTCCTTGCGAGGGGAGGGGAAATAGCGATACGCCCGCCTGTGTGCGCTGTTTGCACGCGGGCGGGCGTTTGACACATAGTTGAGAGTAGTGACCCAGAGCGCCTAGAGTGTCCCAACGTAATAGACGAACCAGCCACCGCGCGACATCGCCGTTGCGCGTGCGCTCCTCACCATGGTGGAAGGATGATGACCCCTATGACCTCCTCACAAGCCCAGCAGACCCAGACCGTGGCGCTGCCGGAAGGCGTGACCATCACTGGCGCGATCACCCCTGAATACGCCGAGATTCTGACACCCGATGCGCTGGCCTTTGTGGCGAAGCTGCAACGAACGTTCAACGCCACGCGCGAAGACGTATTGAGCCGCCGCGCTGCACGCCAGGCCGAGTTCGACGCGGGCAAGCTGCCCGACTTTCTGGCGGAGACGGCGCAGGTGCGCGCCAGCGAGTGGCAGGTGGCGCCACTGCCCGCCGATTTGCAGGACCGCCGTGTCGAGATCACGGGTCCGGTGGACCGCAAGATGATCATCAACGCGCTCAACTCCGGCGCGAAGGTCTATATGGCCGACTTCGAGGACGCCAACGCGCCCACCTGGGAGAACAATGTCGAGGGGCAGTACAACCTGCGCGATACCGTGCGCCGCACCATCACTTTCACCAGCCCCGAAGGCAAGCAGTATGCGCTGAACGCAAAGACGGCGACGCTGATGGTGCGTCCGCGTGGCTGGCATCTGGTCGAGAAGCACATGCTGGTGGATGGCAAGCCTGTCGCCGCCGCCTTCTTCGACTTTGGCCTGTTCTTCTTCCACAATGCGCAGGAGCTTGTCAAACACGGGACCGGTCCCTACTTCTATCTGCCCAAGATGGAGAGCCATCTGGAAGCGCGGCTATGGAATGATGTCTTCCGGCTGGCGCAAGAGGAGATCGGCCTGCCCAATGGCACAATCCGCGCGACGGTGCTGATCGAGACGCTGCCCGCCGCCTTCGAGATGGACGAGATTCTCTACGAGCTACGCGACCACTCGGCGGGTCTCAACTGCGGGCGCTGGGACTATATCTTCAGCGCGATCAAGAAGCGCCGCAACGATCCCAACTTCGTGCTG
>JBDTAI010000374.1:0-6348 GCA_039924685.1 Ktedonobacterales bacterium | reverse complement strand
TCCTCACCACGCCAGTCGCCAATCGCAGCAAGGATCGCATCTATCTCATACTCGCTGCCACGCTCACGTTGTTGATGCGCCTCAGTTTCGGCGACCACAGCATCTTCCTCGTCACTGTCTACCTCATCAGCGCTTTGCAGGCGCCCGGCGTTTGCAGCCCAGGCAGTGCCGCTCTGCTCATAGATCGTCAATCCTGCCCGGCGCGCGATCTCGAAGGTTTCAGGCGGCCTGCCATGGATGAACTCAGCGCCCAGGTCAACCGGCAGATCGGCGCCTGTTGGGCGAACCGTATAGATCCGCCCGCCGATGCGATCACGCGCCTCGACAATGCCGACCGTGAGGCCGCTCGCAGCGAGATCGCGTGCCGCTTGCAGACCCGCCACCCCTGCGCCAATGACCAACACATCAAAGTCCACCAGGCGTATTCCTTTCACATCCAACGTTGAAGAGCCGCCTCTCCCTCCCTGCCAGAGTCGAGGCTGGGGAGAGGGTCGTTTCCTGGCGCCATGCACACGCTACCCATAGCCTTGCAATTCGTGTTTGGGTTCGCGACCCAGGAGTGAACGTACCGCCTCACGCACGTCGAGGCCCTCGAAGAGCACGCGCGCGATCTGCTCGGTGATTGGCAACTCTACATGCAGCGCCGCCGCCAGTTCCAGCGCGGCGCGTGTCGTTGTGACGCCCTCCGCCACGGTATGACGCCCTGCGAGCGCATCTTCAAGCGTGCGTCCACTGGCAAGCTCCAGCCCTAGCGTGCGGTTACGACTGAGTGGACTTGAGCAGGTGGCGATCAGATCGCCCAGCCCCGCCAGTCCCGCCAGCGTCATTGGGTTGGCGCCTGCCGCCAGCGCCAGCCGCGAAATCTCGGCAAGGGCGCGTGTCATAAACGAGGCTTTAGCGTTGTCGCCGTAGTTCATGCCATCACTGACTCCCACGCCTAGCGCGATGATGTTTTTGAGTGCGCCGCCCAACTCCACGCCGATCACGTCATTGCTGGTATAGATGCGGAACCGTGGCGCATTCACCGCCGCACGCACGCGCTCCGCCGCTGCAAGGTCTGTTGAGGCGACCACCGCCGCCGCAGGCAGGCCGCGCGCCACCTCCGTGGCCAGGTTGGGGCCGCTCAATGCGCCAACTGCCATGCCTGCTGGCAGTTCCTGAGCGATCACCTGTGAGAGTCGTAGATATGTACCAATCTCCAGCCCTTTGCTAGCGCTCACCACCACTGCGTCGGCGGCAAGGTATGGCGCGATGGCCCGCGCATGTTCGCGCACCTGTTGCGATGGCGTCACCAGCAGGATCACGTCGCGCCCGACCACTGCCTCGCGCAGATCAGCGGTGACATGCAAGGCGGGCGGGAAGGAAAATCCCGGCAGGTAGGGTGCGTTTTCGCGGTCATGCTCCATCGCTCCGGCGCGTTCGGGAAGATGCTCCCACAGCAAGACATCGCCGCCCACCGCGAGGGTCTGTGGCGCCTCAGCGACCAGCCGTGCCAGTGTGGTTCCCCACGCGCCTGTACCAATCACCGTCACCTTCGCCATATGCGCCTCCTTTGGCCGTATGGCCCTTTAGCCCTGTTGGCCTATGGAACGTCGAAGGCGTTCCCCGGCAATCACGCGATCTTCAGTGCGCCCAGAGCGCCTGCGCCTGTCGTTTGCAAGAGAACGACAGCTAGCCCGTGGTCCTCAGCAATTTCATTGTAGCGCATTTATTTGTAGCGCATAGCGAGACGGCGCACAGAGGCAATCTGGTCAGGCCCGTTGGCGGCGCGCAGCGTCGCCGTGCTATCCTGAAGGAAGGTAGACACATAGACCAACGGACAAATGGATAGATGAGGCTGCTTTGTGATCCAACGTTCTGCCAACCAGTGCGAGTATCTGCTCTTTGACCATCTGAACACGGCGCCACAAGTTGCGCACGGCGTCTTTACCAAACATGGCGGCTTCAGCGGTCCGCCCTTCAATGGCCTGAACGCCAGCAGCAGCACAGGTGATGATCCCGCTACGGTTCGACGTAATCAGGCGATGATCGCCGAGGCGGTGAGGCTACCGCTCGTCAGCGCCCACATCGCACATGGTAATCAGGTGTGTGTGGTCGAGCGATTGCATACGCATGAGCCGGTTGAGGACGTGCGCGCCCGTCTCCGCCAGACGACCGCCGACGCAATGGTCTGCGCCGAGCCTGGTATTGGCCTCTTCTGGGCGTTCGGTGATTGCTCACCCATACTACTCTATGATCCACGCCATCGCGTGGTGGCGCTGGCGCATGGTGGCTGGCGTGGCGCCGCTGGCGCAATTGGCCCGTGTACCCTGGCGGTGATGGCCGAGCGCTATGGCACGCGCCCGCAGGAAGTGCTGGCGGGCATGGGGCCGGGTATCGAGGCGTGTTGCTATGCGGTGAACGAGGCTGTGCGTGAGCAGTTTGCGCGCACCCCTGACGCCAGTGAAAGCGCCGTCTTTGTCGAGCGTGAGCCGGTTGAGCAGGGCGCGGACCCACTGCTTTTTCTTGACGTGACTCACTCGAACACGCGCCAGTTACTGGCGGCTGGCATCCTGCCGGAGCATCTCGAGGAGTCGGGCTACTGCACTGGCTGCACTGGCGCTGATCTCTTCTATTCACATCGTAAACACCCTGAGTCGGATGGGCGTTTCGGCGTGGTGATCGGGCTGCGCGAGGAGTGATGGTCGGCGTTCTTATATGAGGGGTGGCGCATGGGCGAGTTGGAGATGCCGGGCGCAGATGAGGCGTTACGCGCACAGGCGGCGGAGTTGCGCGCCAACGTGGCGGCAGCGGCCCAGCAGAGTGGACGACAGGCGGCGGACGTGCAGATCGTCGCAGTGACAAAGACCGTTCCCGTCGGGCGCATCATAGCGGCGACCCAGCTTGGCTTCACCACTTGTGGCGAAAACCGCGTGCAGGAGGCGCGTGACAAGCAGCGCCAGATCGCCGCGCTCACCGAAGCAGTAGCACTGCCGCCACTGCCGCCACTGCCGCCACTGCCGCCGATCACCTGGGAGCTGATCGGCCACCTTCAGACCAACAAAGTACCGCTGGCCCTTGATCTGTTTGCGCGGGTGCAGAGTGTGGACAGCCTGCGACTGGCGCAGGCGCTGGATGCGCGGGCGGCGCTACTCAGCCGGACACTGCCGGTTCTGCTGGAGGTCAACATCGGGCAGGAGGCGAGCAAATCTGGTTTTGCGCCCGACGACGTGGTAGCGGCGGCGCAGGCTATCGTTCGCCTGCCACACCTGCGCGCCAATGGACTGATGACCGTGGCGCCCATCACCGAGGAACCGGAGCAGGCGCGTCAGTTCTTCCGCGCACTGCGCGCACTGCGCGACCGTTTGCGCGACAGCACCGGCCACCCCTGGCCCGAGCTTTCGATGGGCATGAGCGACGACTACACGGTCGCCATCCAGGAGGGTGCGACGATCATTCGCATCGGGCGTGGTCTCTTTGGGGCCCGTCCCCCCAAAGTGTAATAGATAGGGGTTATTTGGAAGTACCATGCACGAAACGATCGTATTGCCGCTCGTCGAAGAGGCGCTTGCTCAGTATGGCATGACATACACTGTGCTCGAATGTTTGCCCGAACTGGCCGACACAGCCGCATTCTGTGAGCATTACCACGTCCCGCTCGACCAATCCGCCAACACGATTCTGGTCGCGTCACGCAAAGTCGAGCCAACCAAATATGCCGTCTGTGTCGTGCTTGGTGTGACCCGACTGGACGTGAATCAGAAGGTCTGCGAGTTGCTGGGCGTCAGGCGCGCCTCGTTTGCCGATGCGGAAACGACGGTGCAACACACCGGCATGCTGATTGGCGGTGTCACGGCCATTGGCATTCATGGCGTACCGATCTATGTTGATGGCGCAGTGATGCGACAACCGGAAGTTGTCATGGGTGGTGGCAATCGTTCAAGCAAGATTCGCGTCGATCCGCAGGAGTTGCTGAAGCTGCCGGGCGTCGCCGTCATCGAAGGTTTGGCCCGACCAAAGGACTAACGCAACTGCGATCACTTGCCGCGCTTCGCCCAGGCGATGATCAGCGTCAGCGCCGCGAGCGGTATGAAGATGCCGACGACAACCAGCAATGGAGCGATCTGAGTCATCACCGCTGTATCGCCAAGCGCCGCCTGCAACGTCACCCACTGGAGCAGCGCGATCAGCCACACGATGAACACGTTGACCGAGCGTAAGAGCAGCCGCCCGCGCCGATACTGACGTAGCGCATTCTCAGGCGTGATCGTCACTGGGTAGTTGAAGATATATGGGTAACGCGCCAGGATGACGAACAACGTGGTGAGAGCCAGCGCAATCAGGGGCGAGATCAGCAGGGCAGACTTGCTGCCATTGGCGTTGGGATGGCCCGTCGCGTCGAAGTGGGTGGGTACGATTGCCGGAAGCGATTGCCAGGCGAGCGCCAGCGGCAGAAAGCAGAAGAGCAGCCCTGCAAACGTCGCCAGCAGCAACGCAATCTCAAGCCACGAGATCGGCGGACGCAGCTTCGGGCGCTGACGCTTCGGTGACGCATGAGGGTTATCGGCTGGATCATACCCATACATGGCCTGTAAGGCCTGCTCTGTACCGCGCGATGTCGTCCCCATGTCTGCTCCTCATCTGGTCTAGTGGCTCCGTAGAGAGGATACAACAAGGCGCCCTATCCTTCAAGCGGTGGGCTGTGTTACTACGTGGGCAGGCGTTGCAGGAAGTTCCAGGATTTCAGGTCGCGGTCGAGGTGATAGCGCAGTGTCCCCTGAAGCAGCGTCTCGATCTCGCTTTGCAGGTTGGCTTCCAGGCGCAGGCGCGGCAGTGCATCCCATTCGGTTGTTTGCAGCAGCCGCAGCACTTTGAGCGCGGGCAGCGAGATGCGGCGGTCGGCATGTTGCAGGCAATTGGGACAGAGCGCCCCGCCCGACTCGGCGCTATAACCGTTCTCCTCTGGGCGCAGCGGCGTATCACAGTTGACACACTGATGCAGGTTGGGTTTATAGCCCAGTTCACCCAGCAGCCAGAGTTCGAAGTAGCGCAGCGCCAGCCAGCTTTGCTTCGTCTCGTGGGTTGTGGCGCCCGCTTCCAGGCGCCGCAGCGTCTCCACAAAGAGCGCATAGAGGCGCGGGTGTGGATCATTGTCTTCGAGGAAACGGTCGATCAGTTCGGCGATATACCATGCGCCCGTCGCGTGCCAGACATCCTGCCGCAGCGCATCGAGCCGCTCGCGCCCCTCGGCCTGGGTGACAATGTCGAGGTCGCGGCCAGTGGCGAGCAGCAGTTGCGTGCGCATAAAGGGTTCCAGATGGCCTGCAAGGCGGCTCTGGGTCTTGCGCACACCTTTGGCAATGGCGCGCACCTTCCCATAGGTGGGCGTGAAGAGCGTGAGGATACGATGCGCCTCGCCAAAGTCGGAGCGGCGCAAGACGATACCCTCGGTGGCATAGACGCGCGGATGTGGCATGATCAACTTCTGTGAGATGAGACAAGTGCGTTCGTGTGGCATCGCGCCAGGCGGACCGATGTTCTTTGACATCGTGATTAGGTCATGACGTTGCTGTCGTTCAGGCCGTGAGCTACCACGTACGAGTCAGTACCCAAGGGAGGCGACTACCAGCATCAGTCCGCCGTCTTTCGCGCCGCGCTCCGGGCCTGAAGGCCCAAGCCTGTGGAAAGCGCCGTCACTTCAGGAATATTCCTGATGATCGGCGGCGCTTGCAGTATACCGCGTTGGCCTATTCTCTGCCGAGGACGCATGAGCGGAAACGCGCTCTATGAGTGCGACCAAGAGCATGGCCAGCGCAACGAGGCTTACGGTGTGGGTGAAGGAGTTGGCATGATGGTCGGCGTCGGCGTCACCGGCGGTGTAGTTGGTGTCGGCATGCCTGCGCTGACGATCAGGTTCACTGTCGTCTGCGGGGCCACCTCTGAATTGGCGGCTGGGTCTGTGCTGACAACCTGGCCAGCCGGTAGATTGCTTGGCACAGTGGACTGTTGCGTGCATTGCAACTGCACCGCATTGAGCGCGGTACACGCGTCTGCCACGGTCATCTTCGAGACATCCGGCACCTTGACCGTGCCAGGGCCACTACTTACCGATAGTGTGATGACCGATCCCGCTTGCGCTGGCGTATTCGCGCCAGGTTCCTGCTGAAAAACAAGGCCCTTCGTGACAGTGGCGTTCGTCGTCGGCACACAATTGACGCTGAAGCCCTTTGCGTGCGCTGCCTGTGTCGCCTGATCACAGGTCAGGTTGAGCAGACTGGGAACCAGTGTTGTTTTGGGGCTAGGAGTCGCCGTTGGCGAACTAAAGGCGCTGGCCAGCGCCGAGAAACCGCCGGAAAGTGTTCCCACCAG
>JBDTAI010000373.1:0-6869 GCA_039924685.1 Ktedonobacterales bacterium | reverse complement strand
TCATCACCGCGTCGAGCAATTGCGGATGCAGCCCAGCCTCGTCAGCCATGTGCGCCAGCGCCTTCACATCTTTGGGAAAACAACTGCCACCGTATCCGAGGCCGGCGTTGAGGAAGGCGCGACCGATGCGCTTGTCATAGCCCATGCCCGCCGCCACCTCATTGACATCGGCGCCAAGCCTGTCGCAGATACGCGCGATCTCGTTGATGAACGAGATTTTGGTGGCGAGAAACGCATTGGAGGCATACTTGATCATCTCGGCGGTGTAGAGGTCGGTGATCACGATGGGCGCCCGCAGCGCCAGATAGAGTTCGCCGACTTTGAGCGCGGCGTCGCGGTCCGATGACCCAAGCACCACACGGTCGGGTTGCAGAAAGTCCTGCACGGCGGAACCCTCGCGCAGGAACTCTGGGTTGGAGACGACCGCGACATGCAGCGATGTATCAGGCAAGTGCTCGTGAACGATGTCGGAGACCAGATCGCCGCTGCCAACCGGCATGGTGCTCTTGTTGATGAGCACCGCCGGGTGTGTCAGATGTTCAGCGATGCTGCGCGCAGCAGATTCGACATACTGCATGTCGGCGCCATCGCCACCAGCGACCGTGGGGGTGTTGACGGCGATGAAGATATAGTCGGCGCCAGGAACCGCTGCGGCGTATTCGGTGGTGAAGTGGAGGCGTCCAGCGGCGACGTTGCGCCTGACCAGTGGCTCCAGACCCGGCTCATAGATCGGCATTTCGCCTGCGCGTAGCCGCTCGATCTTGGCGGCCACCACATCAAGGCAGGTGACGTTGTTGCCAAGTTCCGCTAGACACGAACCCGTCACCAGCCCAACGTATCCCGTGCCGACGACGCAAATATTTCTCATCGCTGTCCCTCGACCACCACTTTGGTGTCTCTAGTTGCCCGTATGTCTCTGTCGTTATAGTTGTTGTGGTTGCCCGGTGTCTCCCGACACCCATGCCATTGTACGTCATCCGCTGCATCGAGGGAAATATCATAGCCAGACCCGTGCAGGGCATGGCCGACGCGTGTTCCTCTCAGTGTGTGGAACTTGCCGATGCGCCAGCGGTAACACGTCACGCCCGGATGAAGGGGTTGAGGCGGCGCTCCTCGCCGATGGTGGTGGGGCCGCCGTGACCGGGGTAGACAGGTAACGCCTCTGGCAGCGTGTAGAGGCGGGTGACGATGCTGACGTAGATCGCCTCCTCATCGCCACCCAGCAGATCGGTGCGCCCGATGCCGCGCCGGAAGAGCGTATCGCCGGAGAGCGCAAACTGATCGCCATTCGCCACCAGCGTGACGCTGCCTGGCGTGTGGCCCTGTGTTACGACGACGATGAGGCTGCCCATTCCAATCGATATCACCTCATCGTCCGCCAGCAGATGGTCGGGCTGCATCAACTCTGTAGGTTGTGGATAGCCATAAGCGGCGCCGCGTGAACGCCCCTCCGGTGTATAGAGATAGGCGTCGGCGGGATGCGCCCGGATGGGGACGCGCTGTGGCAATCCGGCCTGCACCGCCTCGGTGGCGCTGATGTGGTCGAAGTGGCCGTGTGTATGGACGATGCCCACCACCGTCACACCACGCGCCTGAATGCGTTCGAGGATGCGCTCCGCCTCGTCGCCGGGGTCCACTACCAGCGCCTGCCGTGTCGTCGGGCAGATCACGAGATAGCAGTTGGCGGCAAGCGCTCCCACGGTGATTGTCTCTAGCTCAAGTGGCCTTTCTCTCATGCTATTTGTCTCATTCGCCTCGGATTCAGCCATGCCGGTCTCCTCTTTGCCCCTCAGAAGGTGAGCATATAGGTGAGATACTCGTCGTCGCGCATCCAGCCAAGCGATGAGTAGAGCGCCTGGGCGTTGGTGTTCTCCACACCGGTTTGCAGCAGCATCTCGGCGCTATTTGTCTCTACGCCGAAGTCGCGCGCGCGCTGCATCAACGCCCGTCCCACGCCCAGTCGGCGAGCCTCCAGCGCGACAAAGAGGTCATTGAGCAGCCAGGCGCGACGTAGCGCAATCGAGGAGAAGATCGGGTAGAGTTGCACGAAGCCAACGACAGATGCAGCGCCGCCATCGGTCGTCGGGCGCAACCGCGCCAGAAAGATCACCGACTCGCCCTGTGTCAGCCGCTCGGCCAGATAGCTCTGTGCAGATGTGACATCGGTCGGCTGGTGATAAAACTGCCTGTAGGCGTCGAAGAGCGGCGCAATCGCTGGCCCATCGTCCACAGTCGCCTGCACGATCTCGATGCGCGCCTCACTGCCCTGCTGATCTGCTGATCGTATCTCGTCACTCATGGGTGCTGTTGTCTCCCGTTCTTGGCCCTTCACATGTTTGCGCAGGAAAACGTCCACTTGCCATTACAAGCTATCTGTCGTATCATGTGCGACAAGCCTTGCTTCTTTGTGCTTTTGCGCTCCCTCGGCTGTGGCCCGCGCTGTTCTAGCTGTTCTATCGGCTCTCTCCAGCATACCTCATTGATTGTTTCATCGCTCTGCTCTTTTAGGGAGGCGTCACATGGCGTCGTTGCAGGCGTTTTTGCAGGACCGTCACACACTCAATCTTCTCAGTATCGTCATCGGCATCTTCGCCGGTCTCTACGGTTTCTATGAACTGCTGGGCAGGCCGGGCGGCGTGCTGCGCCAGTTGTTGGTCGCCGTTCCCAGTGGCATCCTGGCAGGGGCTTCGTTGCTGTTGGCTGACAACCTGACCCATCAACTCTACTCGCATAGCTTTCAGGCGCTGGTGCAGTTTCCGCTGACGAGCACTACCCTTGCGCTGATCGGCTTCTTTCCGAGCTTTCTGATTCCCATCGCCGCGCCCACCACGTTCCGGCGCGGCTCCGCCAGCCAGCGCTATACACCTTCCTGGTTCGAGACGGCGCTCTTCGTGGTGATTATCACGGCGTCGGGTGTGCTTGGCTATGTTGTCTCGCTGGAAGCTATCCAGGCGCGGATCAATCCGTTCCACTGGCATCTGACGCTGCCTGCGGTGGTGGCGGTGGCGGCGGTTCTCAGCCTCTGTCTGGCGATTGCCGGAGCGTGGGGGATGCGCCAGCAGGCGCATGGCGAGGATGACGATACAGGGAATTCGATCTCTGGCTGGGGATGTGCGGTGTTGCTGGTGCTCTATCTGCTGGTATTCGGTGTAGGCATCGTCGCGCTGATCGCATTCATTCAGCTATTTGGCTGGGGCATTCTGCTGTATTCGGTGATCTCTGGGGTAGGCGTGCAACTGCTTTATGGGGTGCAATTCCTGGTGGATCGCATGAAGCCCCGCCAGCTTGGCTACTTTGCACTCTTGCTCTTTGCCATTGCGGCTGCCATCCAGTTGTATCTCGCGCTGATATGACAGCAGTACCTTGCTCCCAGCCTGGCGGGAGAGGCGCCGGAGCCTGTCCTCTCCACTCCGCTGCTGTATGGTCTTTGCCATCGTGATCGGGTACTGACTCTGATGTCGTAGAGGATTACCCGCAGCCTTCAGGCCACGAAGCCCACACCGACGATCCAGTATCCGATGGAGGGTATCAAACACCATTCAGGAGAGGGGCCAGGGGTAAGGGTGCAGCAGTACGGTTATTGGGCGATCAGGCTGATGCTGCCCGCATTGGCGTGCAGGTGTAGCCGCCCACCACCGGAGGCCGAGGGGTTGAGCGCGCCTGATACCCGCTGGCGCATAATCGCATGCTCCTCATGCAGCCGCCAGCCGCTGACAGAGATGCTGCCCGCCTGGGCGGCGCCATCCACGTCTGCGGCGGTGTTCTGTGGCAGTCGCAGCTTGATCGTTCCGGCGTTCACCTGGGCAGAAACCGAGGCGCCTTCGGCTAGCGCGCCCTGAAAGTTCACCGTCCCCGCGTTCACATCGAAGGATGAGCCGTCACCGAGCGTCACATCGCTCAGGTCGGCGGTTCCGGCGTTGAGCTGCACGTTCGTTTTGCCCTGTGTGCCGGTGATGTCGAGGGTTCCGGCGTTGAGTTTGGTATCGAGCGTCACCTGCGCCGGGCAGGCGATCGCCACATCCACTGTCACCCGTTTGCCGGAGATCGAGTCATCGTAGCGTGTGGCAATGTTGATCAGGCCGCCATCCTGCGTGACCTTCACATGCACCTTTTCGAGATCGGCTTCTGCGCCGCTGCCAAAGAAGCCATCGCGCACACGCTTTGTCACCTCCACATGCGCCTCGCCCGCCGCGCCAGCGCGGATCGTCACCTGACCGACGTTGTGCTGGATGCGCAAACTGGGATTGGCTCCGACGACGAAGTTGTAGGTTTCGGTTTGCTCTGTCGCCATGTGTCACGCTCCTGTTCACTTGGGCGCTCTCGGCCTTGCAAGGCCGGAGCACGGACGAACGGCGGACTGAAGTTCGCTGGATGCGCGCTTCGCTACCACCGTTTTGCTGAACATATACTGACTAACCAGTATGTTTATGACACAGAATACGCGCAATGTAAAGGGTGGGTTGCAATTTGCGCGCACATGTGCGACAGGCAGGCTTATACGCCCTCGTCGGGGGGGGCGTTCTCCGCTGGGGCGCCGAAGCGGGCGCGCAACACGGCCCGCCAATCGCCAGGACTGGCGCTGGAGGCTGTATCGGCAGTATCGGCTGCTGCGTCGGTGGGACTCTCGCTGGTCCACATGCGCCGCTGGCCCAGGCCACCGCGAGTCTCCTGGGCGTTCGCGCGGCTGGCAGGATTCCGCTCTGTTTGCTGGGCATTCTCTCGGCTGGCGCTCCACATACGCACTGCAGGGCGAGGAATATTGCCGTGGCGCAGGAAGTCGAGCGCCGTCTGCGCCGCCTGCCGCACATCAGCCACCAGATCATCCAGCAGCGGGCGGATCAACTCGGTGGCATCGCGGTCGTTGAGGCGTCCCAATGCCCGCGCCGCGCCTGCCCGTTCCTCGGCGGCAAGCGCCGCTAGATACGGGCGGATGTCGGGCGCCAGACCACGCAGGTCGAGGTCGGTGATGATGCGCAGTATGCGGGTGCGCTGGCCTGGATAGCGCACAAGCGCCAGCGCCTGGCGTAGCGGCTCTTGCTGCGTGGCGATCTGATCGAGCAGTCCGGCGTCTTCGAGCGCCTGTTCCACCGAACGTGAGCGCCCACCAGCCAGGCAGGAGGCGATCCACGGCGCAACCGGCAGCGGCGCATCGTCGGCGGGAACCTCATACAGGGCGGTATAGGGCGCATAGTTGGCGGCGAGCCAGTCATAGAGCGCATAGGTCATCTCGGCGTCGCGCGCGGCATAGGCCACCATCGCCGCCGTCAGCGGGCGGCGCGACCAGTCGGCGCGTTGCAGACTTTTATCCAGCCGCACCCCACAGGCGCGTAGCAGCATCGTTTGCAGCCCCGACTCGCGCTGCCCAAAGATCGCCCGGCTGACGGCTTCCAGATCGAGCAGATGGCGCACTTCGAGTCCGCGTGAGGCCAGCACACGCAGATCGCCGCTGACGCCATGGAAGAGTTTGAGGGGGTGGGCGCTTTGCAGTGGCGCCTGCAACGGCGAGAGATCGGCGAGACGCAGCGCATCCACTACATAGGAGGCGCGATAGTCGTTATCGAAGGCGAATTGCAGCAGCGTCAGCCGATGGGAGGGATCGTCGGGCGCGCGGCGCACCAGCGTGACAAACTCGGCGTCAATCGCCAGCACGCGAGCGACGTGTAGCTCCTCCGCGAAGGCGCGCAGATCGGCGGGTCTGTCAATATAGAGGCGGCGCTTCCAGGCGGGGACGGGGATGGACGGCGCGACGAGGCCGCGATAGACCGCCTGACTTGCCTGACTTGCCCTGGGAAGGATAGGCGCTGAATGCTGGTTCGCTGTCGTCTGTGTTGACGGCGCCTCCGGCTCGCCCGGCGTATTGTGCGAAGCCTCCGTCATGCCCATGCGCCTCTCACTCGTCAACCTCCACGATATGCGTTCTACCCACTCGTCATTCAAGGCCGCCGCTACTGCCGATCACCTGTTTCAGTATATCTCATCAGAACAGGCGTGGGTATCCGCCAGACGCCCCCATAGAAGAGGCATGCTACGCTCCTATTCGGCAATCCTGCGCAGTGAGCGCGATCACAGCATGGAGCGAATACTGATCAAGCGGTTGTTCGTCACAGTATGTGGGGATGTGCGTCAATCAGCCAGGCATGTGCGCCTGGCATACATTGAGACGCGACCAGTTGATAGATGCTGGCTATTCGCGGGATAGGCCAATTGCTTCAGCCGATATAGCCTGACCGGGCCATCGGCGTTGCATATGCGTTGACAGGGCACCTGCTCAATGCTACACTCGTTTGGTACACCTATTCCGCCTGTCCGGCATATCTCACACTGCACGCAGACCCTACACCAGAGCGCAGTTCTTATCCCTGATCCCTGTTGGGGTCAACCCAGCGATTCTCCTGGACGCATTCACACGCGACGTAGCCCTGGTTACCTCTGGCGTACCTCTGAGGTAGCCATTGTGAACAGTGGACGGCGCGGCGGGCGAGGTTGTGGGTGATGAGGTTGGTGATGGGAAGAAACGACTAAGAGGAGGCTCCGCACCGCGCATGAACACACACATCGGTAGCGATGGCGCCAGCGCACGGCGCGCGCCACATAGCTCCAAGACATCCGGCGCCGCGAGGCGTCTCCCTCTGGTGGTGGCGATTCCGCTGCTCACCATCCTGGCGCTGATTCTCTCCACCAGCGTCGTCTTCGCCAGTGGCAAAGGTCCGGCGCTGGTCGTCACGCCGGATAACGGCCCGGTCGGCACACATCTCAGCCTGAACGGCTCGAGCTTCCATCCCGGCGACACGATCACCGTTGGCTACACCACCGGAACCTGCTCGCCCAGCGTCACCACCATCTCCGGCGCGACAGGAACGGTTGGCAGC
>JBDTAI010000372.1:0-6138 GCA_039924685.1 Ktedonobacterales bacterium | reverse complement strand
GGCAGCCATCGGGGGCGCGCAGCCGTTGCACCACGAAGCGCAGCCCTTCGGGGACACGCGCGGCGGCTAGCGGAGTTAGCGGTGGCACATAAAGCGTGGTGAGGTGATCGGCGCGTTCGTCGCGGTCAAGCTCGTAGAGTGGCAGGCGGGCGACCTCCTCGTGGGTAGGCATCCCCGCCCAGCGCACCAGCGTCACCTCCCAGTCGTCGGGATACAGTTCGCCCAGCGCCAGTTTCACGCCGCTGGCCAGCCGCCGGTTATAGACCTGCGCAATCAGCGCGGGCTTGGTCGGCAGCAGCGCGCCCATCAGCGCCTCGGTGGAGGTCTGGGTGAGCAGTGTGGCATCCACCAGTTGCAGATCGCGCTCCAGCGGATTGAGGTCGAGCGCGGCGCAGACCGGCTCCAGGAATGAGAGGCCCGCGACGATCTGCACCATCACATGCTGCGTCGGCGCTTCCTGGCGCAGCCGCCGCACCGACTCCTCGCCGATCAGCGGGTGGCCCGGCACAGCGTAGATCAACGCTTCATCTGGGGGTAGCGCGACGGCCAGCGCCAGCAGCCGTTGCGCCATCGCAGGGTAGAGGTCGGCGAAGTTCTCAGCCGTGTCATAGAGCGTGTCGAACGCATCGAGCGCCAGATCGGGACGGCGTTCACGCAGCGCATCTACTGTTGGGTGGCGTAGTGTGCGGCAGACGATGTGTGGAGCGCTGTCCAGTAGCGCGCGCGCAGCGATGGTGAGGTCATCCCAGCGGCCCGGTCCCAGTCCGACAACAATGATAACCCGTTCACGCTGCTGGTCCGCCTCGCTGCGTTGGTTGTTCTCGATGCCCTGCGTCACGCGCTACCCCCTATCCGTTGAACATCTGCCGCAGAGGATAGTGTATCACGCGGTCTCAGGTGGGCGCTGGCCGCTAGGCAGTGACGTACCACTTGACCTGTGCCTGGGGCTGCAAGACATTGGTGAGCCAGTTGGTGAGATATTGCTGCTGCAAGGTAGGATCAGAGACACCACTAAGCGGCTGCATACTATGCTGGTTGATCTTGAAAAGCACATAGTCGCTGGAGATCGGCACAATGATGTACTGGATCGGGTGTGGCCCAAAGACCTGCTTGTCAAACGTTTTTCCAAGGCCGCCAACATAGATCGGCGCGCCGTAGTCACCGCCCTTCGCTGCCCGCGTGGTGTCCAGCGAGTGCTGACGCGCCAGGGTGGCGAAGTCCGCGCCGTGTTGCGCCTGATTGAGCAACTGTTGCGCATCGGCTTGTGATGGGACGAGGATTACCTGCGCCGCAATGGCAGGGACTTTCCCTTGTTGCTCAAACGTCGTCAGCATCGCCTGCTGGTTGATCAGGTAGGCCAGCACATCAGGCGTCTCCGCTGCTACCAACGCGCGCAGCGTCGTGTCCTTTGGACTCTGGGCCATTAACAACTTGTCCTGGGCAACGGCATGATTTACCAGCGCTTCAGCCGCCTGCTGGTTTTTCTTGCCGACGCTGAGGTGTTGCGCCTGCATCTGGTCACGCAGCAACTCGACGTTGGCGACGAATTGCATGATCTGCTGGTGAAACTCGCGGAGGTTGGCGCGTTGGGCTGGCGAGCTTCCACCCACCGGCGGCTGTCCCTGGAAAGCTGCATTGGCTCTGTAGAACGCTTCCAACTGCTGGTAGAGCGAAAGCGAGATGTTGTGGCCATTGATCTGCGCCGCTGCCAGCGCATCGCTCTGGGGCGCGGCGGAGCAACTTGCCAGCCCCAGTGCCAGTGTCAGCCCCAACAGCGCCACCGCCAGCAACCGATGAGCGGATTGTGTGGCGACCAGGTGAGTGGGACGGCGCGGAGGGGAGCCGGGGGAACGCTGGCGTCTGGGAGTGGTCGGCATGGTCGGCATGGTCGGCACGGTGTATCCTCTATTCTCATGGGCAATTGCACCAGGGTGTATCGGGCTGGGTGTGTGGGGTTAAACCCGCGCGCATCTATGCGATGGTAACATGCGTGGTAGTGGGCGTCAATACGTTTGTGGCCCACTCTCGTCAATATGATTGACGATACGGTGTGAACAGAGCGAAGACAATAGGCATACTGTGGTGAAAGTGAGCGCTATGTGGATGTGACAGTCGAGCCGGAGCAGACACCTGAGCCGCCCGTAGCGACGACGCGTGATGGCGAGGTGATACTGCTGTCGCTCACGCCGGTGGCGGAGCCAACACCCCCACAGGCAAGCCAGCAGTCGCAACCAGCAGCGCAACAGGCGGACGAGCGCCAGGTGGAAGCGGCGCCTATCACAGCGCCACTCGAACCACTGGTGGCGCAGGCGCCACCAGTAACACCAGCGCCCGCCAGTCGCCCGTTGTGGCGCACACTGCCGCCGGTTGTCATCAAACGCCGCAGGGGCGCGCAGATCGTCCTGCTGGGCGCGCTCACGCTCGATACGCTGCTCTATGGGCTGGTCGTGCCGTTTCTGCCGGGGCGGGCGCTGGCGCTAGGGGCGTCGCCTGCGCTGGTGGGCGTGCTCTTTGGCGCCTATGGCGCGGGGCTGCTGGTCGGCACACCCCCAGCGGGCTGGCTGACGGACCATATCGGCGCGCGGCGTATTCTGCTGCTGGGACTGGTCGCTCTGCTTGGCGCCACATTGCTCTTTGCCTTTGCAAACGACATTCCCACGTATCTCGCCTGGACCAGCGGCCTCTGGCTGCTCTTTGCGGCACGCGCCACACAGGGCATCGCGGCGGCGATCACCTGGACCGCGAGCCTCGCGCTGATCGCCCAACTCTACCCTGAACGCCGCGCTGCGCTCTTTGCCCGTGTGGGCTTGGCGTCAGGGGTGGGCACGCTGCTGGGGCCGCCACTGGGCGGCGCGCTCTATACGCTGGGCGGCTTCCGGGCGCCGTTCCTGTTTGTCGCCGCGCTGGCGCTGCTGGATGGCGTTGGGCGGGTGTTCTTTGTGCCGGGGAAACGGGTGCTGCTGCCTGCGCGCCCCGAACCAAAGGCGGGCAGGATGCTCTATGGCAGCGTGGTCTTCGTCGTCGCGCTGATCGCCACCGCCGTCGGCGACATCTCCTTCACCGCGCTGGAGCCGACACTGCCACCACTGCTCACCTCCCGCTTCGGCCTCACTCCGCTGCTGATCGGGCTGCTCTTCGGCGCGCTGATCGTCTGTTTTACGCTGGCGCAGTTGCTGACCGGGCTGCTTGTGAAGCGGGCGCGTCCGGCGCTGGTGATGACGGTGGGGCTGGCGCTGGGAGCAATAGCGCTATACTTGCTGGGGCATGTCATCACATTGGCGCATATGCTGCTGGTGTTGATGCTGCTCTGTAGCGCGCTGGCGTTTGTGCTGCTGCCCGCGCTGCAACTGCTCACCGATGTCGGCGAGGCGCGCAGTCCCGCTCAGAACGTTCCCTACGGCGCGATCTATGCCGCCTATAATCTCGCCTTTGCGGTCGGCGGGTTGTTGGGGCCGCTCATCGCCACTGGTATGATTACCTTGTTTGGCATACACACCGGTTTCACGCTGCTGGGGCTGCTGCTGGTCACCGTCGCCTTCTGGCTGGCATGGCTGCTGCCGCGCATTCCGCGCTATGCGCCGATTGAACTGGTGAACGAGGCGACCCAATGATCCGGGATGCGCTGGGAATAGCGCCTCTGCTATAGGTTGTATAGCCTGGCGCTAGCGTGCGTCAGCCGCGTGTGGAGTTGGTACGGGTGGGTATCGTATGGCTTGCTGGCGCGGCCTGATCGTCGTTCAGCAGCATGCGACTGATTTTGCGCGGTGGGTCTACGAACCATGCCCAGGCGCACTGCGCAATATAGGCGCCGACTGGCAGCTTTTCGGGCGAGTGCTCCTGGCCACCGTCATGGGTCGTATGCTCGAGAATTGCCTGCCGCAGATCGTCAGCCGTGGCGCCGGGGAACAGCGTATAACCCGCGCCGATATGCTGCCAGAAATGAGCGTCGCTCCCGCCGGTCTCGGCGAAGCCCCACTGGGTATTCAGCCTGCGCACCTCGGCGCGCACTGCTGCGTTGGCGGGCGAGGGGTTGTAGAGTTCGATGCCGTCTATCGGGTAGCCGCGTGTCAGCAGTTCCTCGATCTTGCGGCGGCTGAGGCTGGGAACCAGACGACCCATCGGGTGGGGAATGATGCAGAGGCCGCCCTGCCCCTTGATCGCCTCAATCGCCTCTTCGGCGCGGGTGAGCATCTTGATGCGCTGCTGTGTGAAGAGGCCGAGGAAGTGGCCATCGCGGGTCGTCACCTCGATGCCCCAGATCAGCGCAATGTCGCCGATCTCCTCACGGTCAATGATCTCCTGCACACGCTTGGCGCCTTCAAGATGATCATGATCTGTGACGGCGATGACGCCTAGCCCGCGCCGCCGCGCCTCATCCAGCACGCGCCTGGGGCTGGCGGTGCCGTCACCCAGGTTGGTGTGCATGTGCAGGTCGGCTCTGGCGAACCGCCGGGCAGCGGCTGGCATAGCGGGTGTTGTCGGCGTCATCTCTGTGACCATCTCGTTGCTCATCCCCATCTGCTGGCGCGACTCAAGCGAGAAAACACGCCTTCCCGCATGGCTGGTGCTGCCCATGATCCTACACGAACGAGCGCGTTACTGCAAGCTGTATCGTTGGCGCTCGCGGCATTGAGGGTTGAGCCGGAGCAGTGACGGGATGGGGGAACTATCGTTCGCTGGATAGCGTTCCAGACGCCGATCAGGCGTTAGTACAGCACATCTGCAACAAAATGCCAAAAAAACCGGGGCCAAAGCCACTCGGCTTCGTCCCCGGCTGTGTCCGCGCAGGCGGTAACTACCACCCCGTGGGCAAAAACCTGAACTGCTATTGCTAGCAGATTGACTCTCCCATAGAATCGGTGTGGGAGGGTTTTATGCCGCCTGCGCGGCGTTGACGTTCACTCACTACACACCACCTCCTTTCATCTGCCCAAATAATACCACGCCGGATCACCCACGTCAAGGGTAATATTAGCATCTTGTGTGGCGCTATCTCGATGCCTATCGCGGCGCTATGTAGAGGCTGGGGCGCGGCGCGGACGGGCGAGGCGGTGGCGCAGCAGCGAGGCATAGGCGGCAAGGCAGAGCGCCAGAGTGGCGGGCAAATACACCGCGCCCACGCCGCGTACACCAAGCGCGCAGCCAGCGAACACCAGCAGCGTTCCTGCCCAGAGCGCCCCGATACTCCAGCGCCAGCCATAGCGCGCCTCGCCTATCGCTCCCACGGCGCCGATCAACGATACCAGCAGCATTCCCACCAGAAACGTCCACGTTCCCGCACTGGCGCCCGCGTGCAGCAAGGTGGCATAGCGGATGGCGCTGGCTGGGCAGGATGATTGAGCGACTGGATGGCCGACGGCGGAGCAGTAGGCGATAAGCGGAGCGAAGAGCAGTAGACCCAGCGCGCCCAGCGTGAGCAGCGTCGCCGCCACCCCGGCGCCTAGCTCAATCAGCATGATGCGCCGCCGGGATACGCGCATGCCACCCTCCAGACTCCATCCGCCATCCCCAGTCCAAAAGACTACAGGCACAAGTCGCGTGATGTGGCGACCTCACCAGTCGGCGCGGCTCGACCGGCTGGGCCGGTTGCGTGTACCGGCGCCACGCGGCGGATAGGCGGCGTCATCCTCACGGCCTCGCCCCGCGCGTGAACCTCTACTACGTGGCGGAGCATCCCACTCATCCCAGTCGTCATAGCCAGCATCGTCGTTGTAGCCGTCGCGCTGACCACGCGCATCCGCCATGCCGCCGTTCTGCCAGCGCAGGGCGCCATCGCCCAAGGATGCGCCGCGCTGTGCAGCCTGGTTGGCGTTCTTTCTGCCCCCCTTCACTGCGTCAGCTTTGCCGGTGGCGCCGACCACCGTCGCGCGTTTGCCCGGCAGCAGCGCCCGCAGGAAGGGGCCATAGCCACCCTGAAGCAGCGCGAGCAGCGCCACAATCGCGATGATGATGCCCAGCAGCGCCGTGATGCAGCTCAACCCGCTGGCGATCAGCATGCCCGCCGAGCCAAGTGATGAGGGGGTGACACCACCGCCGCCACCGTTGTCTATACCCACGGTTGGCTGGCCGAGCGCCACTTTGGTCGCATTCGGGCCACCAGGGCCGCCACCGCCGCCACCATTACCGGCGCCGCCACCA
>JBDTAI010000371.1:0-10688 GCA_039924685.1 Ktedonobacterales bacterium | reverse complement strand
AGCGCGTCGAGCCGCAGACGATAGCCTACGCCCCAGACCGTCTCAATCGCCTCGCCAAGCGACCCCAGCTTCTTGCGCAGCCTCAGCACAGTGTTATCTACCGAGCGATCACCGCCGATATAGGCTTCGCGCCAAACGGTATCGAGCAGATACGAGCGGCTGAACGCCCGACCTGGACTGCGCAGCAACAGTTGCAGCAGCGCAAACTCGGTTGGGCTGAGGTCCAGCGGCGCTCCATCTAGCGTGGCGGCATGCGCCTGCGGATCAAGGCGAAGCGTGCCAAACGACAGCGGCTCCTCACTCTCAGCACGGTCGGCAGTGAGGGTCTGGCGGATCAACTCCTCGCGGCGCAACAAGGCCCGCACCCGCGCCACCAGTTCGCGCATACTAAATGGTTTGGTCAGATAGTCGTCGGCGCCGACCTCCAGCCCAATCACGCGGTCAGCTTCTTCGTTGCGGGCGGTGAGCATCAGCACGGGTGTGGGCGCGCTCTGGCGCAGCCGACGCAACACTTCCAGGCCGTCAATGCCGGGGAGCATCCAGTCGAGGATCACCAGATCGGGCTGCGCGCGCGTGTGCGCCTCGACGGCGCGCAGCCCGTCACCAACCACCAGCACCTGATAACCCGTCGCCTCCAGCTCACGCGCAATCACCTGCGCCAGTTCGCGCGCATCCTCCACCACCAGGATCGTCGTCGTCTCCGTCGCGCTCATCGCCCGCTCACCTTCCGTCAAGCCAGACTCAGACTCATACCCATCCCATTATATGCCCTTCGTGCCGCCAATAGCGCCCCCGGTATGACGAACTTCGGCCAGAGAACGGCCAGATAGCGTCCGTGCGACAAAATTGCGACAGATGCGCGATAGTGCGGTGACATTTGGGCGCTATGCTGGGTATGTGCAGTCAGAGAGAACGGCCAGCGGGTAAACCCGCGCCTCACAAAACCCAAAGGGGCGCGAGAGCATTGCCTGAACGGCCGAGACGAGGCAATGGCACGCCAGTCGCACAAATTGTCGGCCAAAACTCACGCATCTCCGGTGAGCGGCGCATCGACAAAAGGAGTGTATCCAAACATGGCGCAAACAGTAGTGACGAACACAACAAACGGTACAACAGATGGCACAGCGAACAGCACGCCGCAGACAAACCGGCCCGCAGCGAGCGGCGTGGCGCTGAGAACAGTCAACCTGAGCAAACGCTATGGCCAGCGCCTTGCAGTGGACAACCTCAGCCTCGAGGTCAATCGCGGCGAGATTTTTGGCTTCCTGGGGCCGAACGGCGCGGGCAAGACCACGACGATCCGTATGCTGCTGGGACTGATCGCCCCCACCAGCGGCTCGATGGAGATTCTGGGGCAGGATGTCATCGCCGAACGCGCGCGCATTCTGCCGCGTGTTGGCGCGCTGGTGGAGCAACCTGCGCTCTATCTCTATATGAGTGGACGCGACAACCTGCGCGCAGTCGGCCTGGCGCTGGGCGGCGTCTCAGAGGCGCGCATTGATCAGGTGCTGGAGCTGGTGGCGCTGCGTGACCGCGCCAAAGATCGCGTTCGCACCTATTCGCTGGGCATGAAACAGCGGCTCGGCGTGGCGATGGCGCTGCTGCAAGACCCTGAATTGCTGATCCTCGATGAGCCTGCCAATGGGCTTGATCCGGCGGGCATCGTGGAGATGCGTGACCTGATGCGCGGTCTCTCGGCCAGTGGTAAAACAGTCTTCATCTCAAGCCATGTGTTGACGGAGGTGCGTCAGATTTGCACCCGCGTCGCCATCCTCAATCTTGGCAAGCTGGTGACGGAGACCACCATCGAGAAACTGATCGGCGGTCAGGGCGATTTCGCGGTGCAGATCGAACCTGCGCATCTCAACGAGGCGCTGGCGCTGGTGCGCTCACAGCCATGGGGACAAACGGCGCGCATCAATACCGAGCAGGGCGCCCTAATCACATCTGCGCCCGGAGGCCACGGGCGCGACCTCAACCTCTTCCTGGTGCAGGCCGGATTCGCACCTGACACCATAGCGCAACAGTCCGAGGATTTGGAAGAGGTCTTCTTGCGGCTGACCGGCGCGTCCGAGGCAAAACGGTAGACAGGTGGAGGGCCGCTCTCGGCCTTTACGGTGGGGAGCCGCTCTCGGCCTTGAAAGGCCGGAGCACGGATGGACGAGGGACTGAAGTCCCTGGCTGACTGGCCATCGCTGGCGCTCGGCGCCGGGCGATGATCGCCACTCAGTACATGACATGAGGAGCAAACTCACACATGAGCGCAACATATACACCAACCTACGCGCCAGCGGCGCCCGCCACATCGGCGCGGACGCTACGGCCTAGTTTCATCGGCCTGGTGCGCGGCGAGTTGCTGAAGCTCTCGCGCCAGTGGTCACTCTATATCATGCTGGTGCTGCTGGCGGGTCTGATATGCCTGCCGTTCCTGCTGTTCACGCAGCGATCAGGCTACAAGGTTGAACTTCAGAACGCGCCGTTACAGATACTCTATCGCGGTCTGGGTTCGGGTATGCTGGTGTTGCGCGTCTTCTCCGGCGTGATCCTGGCGATCCTGACGGCGCGGCTGATCGGCATGGAATATTCCGGCGGCACGATCCGGGTGACACTGGCGCGCGGCGTCGGTCGGCTGCAATTTCTCTACGCCAAACTGGCGGCAATGGCGCTGGTGGCGCTGGGCATGCTGATCGGCGGCGCGGCGCTGATGCTGCTCGTGACAGGATTCACTTCGCTGATCACACTCGGTAATTTCAGTGCATTCAACGCCGCCAACGCCGACTTCTGGACCGACGCCTGGACCTACACCAGCATCGTCGCGTTGAGCATGGGTGTGACGATCCTGATGGCGACGGCGGTAACGGTGATCGGTCGCTCGCTGGCCTTCGGTGTGGCTGTCTCGGCGGTGTTCTTCGCCGCCGACAACATCGGCACCGTCTTCTTCCTGCTGGCCTACCTGCTGACCAAGAACAACTTCTGGACGCTGGCGACCGGTGATCTGCTGGGGCCGAACATCAATTCAATGGCAGGGTTGTTTCTGCCGCAGCGCGCGGCCAGCGCCGTGTTCATAGGCGCCTTCCCCACGCCGCTCGTGCCGGTCACGGGGCAGCACACGCTGATCATCACTGGCGTCTGGACAGTGATCTTCGTCGCTGTCGCCCTGGTCCTCACCTGGCGGCGCGATGTGAAAGAATAGGCGTCTAGTCCAAATAGCAAAGAGCCTCCTTCTCTCGTTTGGGAAGGAGGCTTTCGATTTTGTTCCACTTCACTGCATCACGGCGCTTCGATGGCTACGGCGACACCAAAGATGGCATGCTTGCCCACCCAACCATTGATGCCACCACGATTGTTGCCGATCAGGTAACGGTCGCCCTGGATGGCCTTGATGAGATGCAGGTACTCAGTCCCGTGCATCCGCACCAGCACAATGTCACCCACCTGCAATTTCGCCGGATCGGCAGGCGGCCACCATCACCCTGTCGCCTGAATTGACCTTGCCGCGCATGGAAGCGCCGCGTGGGCGTAGCTGCACAGTCTCACCTCGACGCAATGCTTCACGTGCGTGTGTCGTCCATGCCGTCTCCGTCGTCTCCACTGCTGAACGCTTGCAAGCCGCCCACCAGTTGACAACCAATCGCTAGATGCGGCAGGTGGCGAGGCCGCGCTTTTCAAGATACTGCTGATGATAGTCCTCGGCGCGATTGAAGGTCTCGGCGGGGACGATCTGGGTGACGATGGGGCGACGATAGTGCCCGGATTGCGTCTGCCGCTCCAGCGATGCCTTCGCCGCTGCCGCTTGTTCTGGCGTGTGGAAGAAGATCACCGAGCGGTACTGATCGCCAACATCCGGCCCTTGGCGGTTGAGTTGGGTGGGATCGTGGTTCTCCCAGAATACGTCGAGCAGTTGATCATAGCTGACGCGACGAGGATCATAGTCGACCTCGACTACCTCAGCATGGCCCGTCGTGTGCGAGCAGACATCGCGGTAGGTGGGATTGCTAGTGCGGCCACCCTCGTAGCCCACCACCGTCGCCACTACGCCCTCCACTTGTCGAAACTCCGCCTCGACGCCCCAAAAGCATCCCGCGCCGAAGGTCGCCCTCTCGGTCGTCTTTGCCGTTTGGTCATTCGCTGCCGTCTGTTGCGTATCGTTCATCGCATCGCTCATATTGTCTCTGTCCTCCCGTTGAAGATCGGATAGTGAGCACTGTGGTCCATTGCACAGGCATGTACACCGTAACCCTGAAAACAGGATGCCACACACTCCTTACACCCATCTTACGACAGGAACGCGGTTACGGCCAGATAGGGTGGAACGGATACCACTGGTCAGGATAGGCGGCGATGATGCGCTCGAAGCCCGCGGCCACGGCCTCGGTCAGTTGCGCTACCGCTGCGTCGCGGGGCAGCACGGGATCGGCGCGCAAGGGCGGCTGGGCCTCCACAAGATACGATCCATCGGGCAGGCGCACACTGCCCACCACGAGAATGGGCGCGCCTGTGCGAACGGCTAGCCGCGCTGGCCCCATTGGGAAGGGCGATGGACGCCCAAAGAACGGCGCATCCATCGTTTGCACGCCTTCGTTGGCAATGTCGCTCAACAACACCACACACTCGTTGCGCCGCAACGCCGCGAAGAGCGCCCGCAACGCCTGTGGGCCAGCATCGCGCGGCGCCAATGTGATGCCGAGCGAGCGGCGCCCGCCTGCCACAAGCTCTGTCACCCAGTTCTGTTCGGTCACCACCGTCAGTTTGCAGCCATACGCCTGCGCAAAGACGGCGGCCACATCCCAGCTACCCACATGCGGCGCCGCCATGATCACCCCATGCCCCTCGCGCATCACATCGGCAAAGTGGCCGTCGCCCTGTGGATGCGCCCACGCCATAATTTCATCGGTTCGCATGGTGCGCGCCGCCAGAAAGTCTACCGCCATGCGCCCATAGTTGCGCACACTGGCCCCCGCCAGATCGCGCGCTTGATCGTCGAGTTGCGCATCCTTGTGTGTGGCAGCAGTTTCACTAGCAGGCAGGCTGGCGACCGGATCGCCGGTCCATTCATGACCGGCGACGGCATGCAGCAGCGTCGCATAGTTGCGCGTGATCGGCGCCAACCGTCCATTCATGCGCCAGAGCCACACCAATGGCGTCGTGAGCGCATCAGCCAGCCGGTAGCGCCAGCGCTGCGGCAGGTGGCGTATCCCAACGCTCACGCCATCCATCAACACGCCAGCGATGTGCAGTGAATGCGCGTAGAAGTGCGGATACAGCGCGATCAGCCTGTCGTCCGCCTGCATTCGCCAGCTTGCCAATAGCGAATCAAGCCGCCGAGCGTCGAGCGCTGGCGCTCGTGGGCCAGTCGGGGTTTTTGTCGGCGTCGGCGTCGTCAGCGTGGTCGCCATATTGTGTGAACCTTCCTCTTGCTACACAGGCGCCAGTCACAGGCTATGGCGTCGTGTTCGTCGTCGGGCGAGGGCGCGGCGGCCAACCGTGAGCGCCAGCGCCAACCCAAACACGGCAGCGCCAGTTACCATTCCGGTGCGCACTGTCGCGTCATCAGTTGAATGCGGGCCAGGCGCCGTACATGTCAAAGTGGCGTCCGTCGTTACCGGAACGGAGAGCGGCCTGCCAAGCGCAGCATACGGCGCTGTTCGTTCAGATGCTTTCGATGCATCCGGGGCGACGGACGGACCATGTGGTTGTTGCGCCTGATCCTGTTGGGGGGTTGGCTTGCCCTCGCGGCGCTGTTGGCGCTTCTGCTTGCCGCCGCGGAGCGCCTTGCGCAGTTCAGGATACAGGATAGCGACCACCACCAGCGCAATCACCAGGCTGGAAGCGATGCTGAGAACCCGATTGACGAGGCTGGCGCCCAGCGCAGCGTTGCGGCTCACCCCCAGCGCGACAAACGCGCCCAGCATGCTGAGTTCAAGGATGCCAATGTCCACCGGCAGTGGGAAGATCAGCCCCACGGCAAGGCTTAAAAAGTAGACCGAGAGTGTGCCGGTCAAGAGAACCGGAATATTGAGGCCGAGCGTCACTATATAGAGCGCGAGGGCAGCGATAGTAAGATAGAGCGCACCCAGCGCCACCGCCACCACCATCGTGCGCAGGTGCAGAATGTCGCGGGCGCCCTCACGAAAGCGGCGAAACTCCTCGAGCACGGTACGCAGGCTCTTGTGACGTGTCATCCAGGTGGGCGGATCATGACGGCTATGCAGGTGGACGATGAGCAAGGCGATGCCGACAAAGAGCAGCACGCCGATGGGAATACCGATCCGCAGCCAGAGCGTCCAGGCGCCGTCGCCCAGGATCACCACAGCCAGCAGCGAGACACCAACCTCGATGAAGATGATCAACGTGGTGATGGCGGAGGTGCGCCCGAAATCCTCACCGTCCGCCTCTTGCAGCAGATAGTTCTGCACGTAGTTGCCGATGGGCAGCGCCTTCGTCACTTCAGAGACGGCAAACGCGAAGATTTGCGCGCGTAGTGGTGTCTTGCTGCGCTGGGCGCGCAGCAGATACGCCCACTGCACAGCGCGCACAACTTCATAGGCGATCATCAGCAGCAGAAAATAGAGCAGATAGAGCCGCTGGAACGACGCCATCAACGCGACGACCTTGCGGATGTCGGTCAGCGTGAGCAGCGCAGCCACAATGCCCACTGTGAAGAGCAGCGGGATCACCACGCTTGGTCGCAACAGTTTTTTAAGGAACGGCTTCACAAGGCGTCATCCTCTCGGGTCCGTCTGCGCTGGGTGGGTAATATGGTCATCTGCTGTCCAGGCTGGCTATACGGCATGCGCGTGTGATTGTTGCACATGCGCGCGGCGCACCACAACAAGGCTCCATGCGGTCAGCGCTACCACGATGATGCCAACGATCACATCGTTCCGGATAGCCTGCAAACTGGTATAGCCCAGAATACACAGAGCGATGACGAGCCACGCACCAGGAATAAAGCTCAGCACACTGACGAGGAATCCATAGGGATTAGGCTCGTTCGCGTTATTCGTATGAACATCTGCTTTCTGCTGTCCCATCATGGTCGGCCGCTCCTCCTGTACTGTAGAACCTCACATCGATCCTGCCATGCCGTGATATGTCTTCATCAGTTCGCAGAACGCATACCACAAAGCAGCATTGGAATATGACCACATGGCCTGTCTGGCCAGCCGATCACGTCCGGGGATGAGGCGCTCTACGACAAAATCGTGCGGCGCCGAGGCAACGTGGCTTTTGCAGCGGAGTGGCGAGGCCGGCTTGGATGCGCAGTACCGGTTAACGATGCAACCGCGCGTCATGGCCGATTTCGCCGCCCGCTGCAATTATCAGCAGACCTCGCCCGAATCGCACTTCACGCAGAGGCGTATCTGTTCGCTGGCCCTACCAGATGGGCGCATCACCCCCAGCGGCCTGCGCCTGATCACCACGTTAGATGGCGTGCGAGACGAGCGCGAGCTGGCATCCGAAGACGAGTATCGGACGGTATTGGCGGAGCAGTTCGGCGTCACGCTCCAGCCAAAGCCGATGGACGCCCAACGCTCAAGGTAATACGCTCTATTCAGATGGGGCGCCTGCCATCGCGCGCTCCGTCACGATCAACGCGAACGGGATGAACATCAGCGCCGTCAGCAAGCCGCCACCCAGAAAGACGGCGCGCACGCCGACGAGCTCCGCCGCCACGCCGCCCAGAATCGGCCCAAGCGCCTCCGCGCCGACGCCAAGCACCTGATAAGCAGCGCGCACGCGCCCCAGATTCGCCGTGGGGACCATACGTTGCAACAGCGCCGTGGCGGCAATCGTCCACAGCGGGCCAGTGGAGTTACCAAGCAAAATCGCCGCGCCGACGAGCCAAATGTTGATGGTAAAGGCAGTCATGAGCAGCATCAGGCAGTTGCATAGTATGTTGAGGCCAATCGCCCAGCGACGACCAAGCCGTCGAAATACCAGCGGCGCAAGCAATGCGCCACCCAATCCGCCGACGCCGCCAACCCCAAATAGCAGGCCATATTGCGTGGCCGTGAGTCGTAATGGCCCCGGCGCGACGGCATAGAGCGCGAAGACCGCCATCCATGCCGACCAGCAGGCGTTGATCACCGCCGCCATCACCGCCAGCGTCAGCAGAATGCGCTGACGCAGCAACACGCGGAAGCCATCCAGCAGATCGCCGAGCAGATGGCGTCGCTCCTTATGGCCAGATGGCAAGTGAAGACGCCGTGGGTGAAAGGCGCCACCCAGGCAGAGCAGCGCCACCAGCGCTGCAACAGAGGCCATCGCGCCCGCGCCAGTCGTCAGCAACAGTCCGGCGGCGATCAACATGGCGCCCAGCGGCGAACCGATCACCTCGATCACCTGTTGCGCGCCGATCAACCAGGTATTGGCGTGTTCCAAACGTTCGTGCGGCGTGACCATCGGTGTGAGGACGTTGAACGCCGCGTCGGCGCCGACATCTGCCAGTCCCAACAGCAGCGCCACGAGGTAGAGCAGCGACAGGCGAGGCAGGGTGATGAACATTGGCAAGGCAAGCAGGCCGAGCGCCACCAGCCGCAGCGTTGTGGCGGCCAGCGCGAAGGTGCGACGATCTAACCGGTCCACCAGCGCGCCTGCGGGGACGCTGGCGAGCAGCCAGGGCAGATTGAGCGCGAACGTGACGGCGGCGACGGAGAGTGGAGCGCGGGTCTGTGCCAGCGCCGCTAGCGGCAGTGCGATCTTGACGATGGCGCTTGCGAGCGCGCTTGCCGTCGTGGCAGCCCAGAGCAGGGCAAAGCGTGAGGCCGGTCGCTGGATGTGATGCTTCGCTGGGGGTGTTGACGAAGCGCCAGGCACATCAGGATCGAGTGTTTGAGAAGTTAGCAAAGTCGGAATAGACATGGATCAGCCTTTGGAGCAGCCATTCAGGCAGAGATTGCAGGGCGCGCAGCGAGAGGCCGCACATCTAGCATGTTAGCGGTGTATTAGAGTTGGTGGCGCCCGGTAGAGAAAAAATGGCGAGCGAAGTCCAGGTCAGGCGAGGGAAGGCAGTTGGGGCAGAAGTGGCGCAAAGATATTCCCTCACATGCGGCTACATCGCTGGTTACGATGGCATGTGAGGTTTGCGAGGTGGCGCGCTTCTGACGTGCCGCGTTACGCCTGAAGCGCCGGGCGCACGCGGCAAAGAAAGGCGTCGGGACCACCCGATGAGTAGTAGAGGAAGAAATGCTGGCGTTTCATGGTGATCATGGTATACGCCGACACGACAGGTGTCAAGTTTCGAGATTCACCACGACTGGCTCCTGAGCATTGCGAACGATCACCCACTCCGAGGGCGTATCAGCCGAAGGGTTGATTTCCTGGTGCGCCACAAAGGGCGGCACATAGATAAAGTCTCCTGGGCCGACGGCGGCTTCATGCTCCATCCCGGCGCCCCAACGAATCGCGGCCTGCCCAGATACGACATAAATGATAGTTTCCAGCGCGCCGTGGTGATGAACCCCGCTGGCGGTACCTGGCGCAACAACCGTTACACCGGCCCAGAGGCCCACCGAGCCAGCCAGGCGCTGCGAGATGGCGGCTACCCGCTGCATCCCTGGGGTTTGCGGCGTGTTGGCGTCAAACGCTAGTGGTCTGACAACGCGGACTTCATCAGGAAATGGTTGATGCGCTACAGGCGTGCTATCTGACTTCGGTTCACGAGATTGATCAGCAGCCATCACTGTTCTCCTTCCACATAGGCTGGCGCTATCTGGCATCAGCCGACGATGCCCTGACGATCCTGCATGACCATCATTGTTGCCAGCATCGTCACCACCAGTTTGCCTGTCTGGCACAGCTCGCTCAGGTCGCCAGCCGTGATGAGCACATTGGCTGTTTCACCCACTGATAGCGCGTAGACTTCGCCAGAACAGACCATCAGCGTGCGCCCCGGCTTCAGCACACGCCCGACGGCGACGAAGAGCGCCCCAGCGGCGGGCGCGACAAAGTTGACCTTGTACTCGACCGAGAGGACGCCAACATCAGATGGCATCAGACTGAGCGCGGAGTAGCCCGCCGCCGAATCCACGATGGTCGTCACGATGCCCGCATGCACAAAGCCATGCTGCTGCGTCAGATCGCTGCGGAAGGGCAGTGTGATCATCACCTCGCCAGGGATCACCCGCGCCATGCTCGCCCCAATGGTCCGCATCACCTGCTGGCGGCCAAAGCTCTCGCGCACCACCGCCTCGAAGTCAGCGTTCTGCGGTGTAAACTGACTCACTCTACCCTCCTCTTGATTGGCCCACTATCGCACTCAGCCTCACTCGCTGGATTATAACCCGCGCTATCCCGGCGCCACTGGATTGATCAACAGCAGTGTGACAATAGAGTGCGGCACTGACGGAATGGGCAGGCTATTCACGCTCTGGCATGTGCTATGGTCTTGAGAGGGATATACCCTAATTGCCCTATATGTATGGGTAGCGTCACACATGCCCACCCATTCCTACAAACAAGCGGGAGGACACGTATGGACACATTCGAAGCGATCCGCACGGTGCTGGCAGTGCGCCAGTTTCAGGACAAACCCATTCCGCAAGAAGTGGTGCGCCAGATCGTCGAGGCGGCGCATCTGACCGCCAGCAGCATGAACGGCCAGACCTGGCATTTCATCGTCGTGCAGGACCGCGACATGCTGAAGCAACTCGGCTCAGTGGCCAAGACTGGCCCCTATATTGCCC
>JBDTAI010000370.1:0-3957 GCA_039924685.1 Ktedonobacterales bacterium | reverse complement strand
CCACCGCCCCAACCGCAACCACCGCCCCAACGGCGACCACTGCTGCAACGCCCACCGCCAACCCCAAGGTCGCTGTTTCCGGCAGTGAGGGCAATTACAGCAGCTTCGGCTTTTCACCGATCAGCATCACCATCAAGGTAGGCGCAACGGTCGTCTGGACCAACACGACGGCGGCTCCGCACACCGTCACCAGTAACACTGGAACACCCATGTCGTTCGACTCAGGCATGCTCAACGCGCATGGTGGTACATTCAAGTTTACTTTCACCACGGCGGGGACCTATACCTATCATTGCAATATACATCCCTATATGACAGGCACAATCATCGTCGTCGCAGCATAGGGTTCACGGCATGGGGATAGTGTGGATATTGGGATATAAGGGCAGAGAAAGCATAGAAAAGCGGTGCGCCGAGCAACGCATGTGGGCGAATGGGATGTGATACATCGTCTACGCCTCTTGCGGTAGCTCGACGTTCCACGCGCGCAGTTTGCTGTGCAGGCGCAACAACTCGCGGAAGGCATGCGCGATCACCCCCAGATTGGCGCCCGTCGCCGTGCCATGCTGGCGCGGCAGATGGCGCACCGGAACCTCGATGGTGGGGATGTGCAACCGCTTGAGTTTCACCAGCATCTCGGTATTGACCATCGCACCCTCTGCCCGCACATCCAGCGCCCGCACCAGCGCCGTATCATAGACCTTGAACGCGCAGTCCACATCGCGCACCCGCAGCCCAAAGAGCGTCGAGACCAGCAATTTCCAGCCCCAGGCGTTGACCAGTCGCAGGAAGGAATCCTGCCGATGCCTGCGATAGCCCAGGATGGCGCGATAGCCCTGTTCACGTAGTGGCAGTAACTGCGCCAGATCGGCGATGTCAAACTGGCCATCGGCATCCATGAAGAAGGTGAGTTGCTTGCTGGCGGCGGCAAAGCCCGCAATCAACGCGCCGCCGTAGCCCCGATTAGGCCGGTTGTGAATCACCCGCACTCGTGGATTTTGCGCCGCCAGCGCATCACAAATCGCGCCGGTCCTGTCACGCGAGCCATCATCCACCACGATGATCTCATAATCAGGCGCCATCTGCCCCAGCACGTCTGCACAATATCGTACCGTCTGGGCGATCACCGCCTCCTCATTGTAGGCAGGTAGCACCACCGAGATACTGCGCAATGTCAGCGGCGCTGCGGCGACTGGGCTGCGACCAAAGACGGGGAGGTCAGCGCGCGACGGCTGTGTGGTGGTTGATTGCTGATAAGGGGTCATGGCGCGTGAACCTCGTCCTTCTCATCCTGCTCATCCTGCTCAACATGAGCAGTCTCATGGTTGCCGTCAGTATATCTGCCGTCAGTATACCAAAGGTATGCAACTATGCATCATCGGATAAGACATTTTCCGCACCCACGTTCGTTATACAGGCAGAAATCATTGAAAAGATGCTACCACCTTGAGCCTGGTCTACACGATAGCCGAAACAGCCGAAACAGCCGAAAGGATGACTGGCAGTGCATGATACAGCGATGGACAATACCGGCGGCAAGCGCATGACAGGAACCACGTCCGGGCAGGTGGAAGCGCCATTTCACCTGCCGCCCGTACTGCTGCCCCAGGCCGACAACCTGACATGGACAGCGCATGCGCCAGCGCATAGACCAGCATTACCCTGGCGGCGCATCACGCTCAATGCGCTGCTGATCTGGGCGATCACCCGCGTAGCATTCATTGCGCTCACCTACATGGCCGCGGGTCTGCCACAGGCGAAACCTATCCCCGGCGCTGGCTTTTTCAGTGTCTGGCAACGCTGGGATACCAACTGGTATCTGGGCATTGCGCAGCAGGGCTATGCGATACCCCAGCAGGTGGGGTTTTTTCCGGTGTACCCACTGCTCATCCGTCTCGTCTCCTTCCCGCTGGGGGGGAATACGCTGCTCGCCGCGCTGCTCGTAAGCAATCTGAGTACCCTGCTCGCGCTGATTGGTCTTGGCGCGCTCGCGACCTGGGAAGCGCGTGATGAAGGCATCGCAGTGCGCGCCATGATCCTGATGCTGGCGTTTCCATTCGCGTTCTATCTGACCGCCGCGTATACCGAGGGCCTGTTCATCGCCATCGTCGCGTTCTGCCTGTTATATGCGCGTCAGGGGCGGTGGGGATTCACTCCGTTGCTTGTCTTGCTCGCCGGCGCCACACGGCCTACAGGTGTCGTATTGGTTCTCCCGCTGGCGTGGGAGTGGCTGCGTCAAAACGGGCTGCTCGAGCGTTCCCTCTGGCGCCCGCTGTTCCAGCGCAGAGACGGCGGCGCGCTCAAGCAACTGGGCGATGAGCTGCGTGAACGCGCGTTGATCGCCATACGCCGAACGTGGCCCGGCCTGGCAAGCCTCGTGATGATACCCGGATTCTACCTGCTCTTTATGGCGTTCGTTGGCCTGCGCTTCGGACACCCGCTGCTGGTCTTCAATGTCCATCGTGACTATTGGGGCGCCGTAAGCGAACCCATCTGGACCTCACTTGCCCGTGAGATCAGCAATCTTGCGCTCACGCCCTATGCGTCCCTCGACCAGGTGACGATGGTGCTCGATTTGGTGACCATCGCGGTGGTGACGGTGGCCATTGTCATCCTGTGGCGCTCCACGCCAGGGATGTACAACATCTACATGCTCTGTCTGCTCTATGTCGCGATGGCCGAACCCTCAGTAACGAACATTCGGGTTTTGCAGAGTCCCGGACGCTATCTGCTGCCAGCGATACCGATCTTCATTGTGTTGAGCGGCAAGCTCGAACGTCGCCCGGCGCTGGCAGGGGCGCTTGTCACGCTAGGCTGTATCCTTCAGTGCTATATCGGTTTGCGCTTCCTCACCGGCTCCCTGCTTGATTAGCTCCGTCACAGCGCGTCATCGTCAATACATCAGGTCATGACATCGCATAGCGCAGAAACAGGTAGTCGCCTGCCTGCTTGAGGCTCACCAGTCTGCCCCAGCGCGGATCATCGGGGGCCAGGCGATGCCCCTCCACAAGCCCCAGACGGTGTGTAAGCGCGTCGCGTCCGGCGATCTGTGGCGCAAGTGTCAAGAACAGTTCATCCAAACAAGATTCGGCAACGAAATCACCCATGAGGTGAGGACCACCTTCGAGCACGAAGCGGGCGCCTGATGTGCTGGCGCTGTTGGGTAGCGCGCCAGCCACGGCTGCAAGCACATCGCGCGCAGTGATGGTCTGCTGATCAGGCGTCCCACACGTAACCACCCGCGTCCCCTGCGGCAGCGCCCCTTGTGGCAGGCGCGCGGCGGCTGGCGGCGTCGTCACGATCAAGACGGGAGCGACGCCCGACTGGAAGACAGGCAGGTCGAGATCCAACTCGCCATGTGCGGTGACGATGACGGTGAGTGGCTGCTCTGACATGCCGTGTGATCTGCGCAGCCCCTGATAGGCGTCTGTCAATGGGGGATAGATGTGAGCTGGTGTCCACACATGCTGCGCATCAGCGCGCAACGTGCCTGCGCCGACGATCACGGCGTCCGCAACCGCGCGCAGCAGGCCCATCACCATCCGGTCATGGGGATTGAAACCACTGATGGCGCCGCCACCTGAATGATCCGGCTCGCCGAGCGCCACCACACCATCCAGTGTCGTCACGAAATTGCCGATGACGTATGGTTGACCAGTGCTGGCTGGGAAGGTCAGGCGACCATAGAGGCGCGACAGCGCAGCAGGCAGCGCCAGCGCCTCACCGGGCGCCACATCAACAAATGTCGCCAACGGCTCGATGTCGCCTGGCGTATGCGGCTCCTGTAGCTCCTGTAGCTCATGTGGCTCTGGCCTGTTCATGCGCCAACCCCGCAGATCGTCAAAAACTCCGCGCGTAGCGCCGCATTGGTGGCATACTCGCCATGCCACACAGTCGTGCGCGTAAGGGGCGCGTTCTCGCGTACACCGCGCATTTGCGTGCAGAGATGATGCGCTT
>JBDTAI010000369.1:0-3115 GCA_039924685.1 Ktedonobacterales bacterium | reverse complement strand
GCGGTGTTGTTGAGCGTGTGGACGTAGCGCACTCCGCCATCTTCGCCGCGATAGCGCACATCCGCCCGTCGCGCCTGATAGTCGTGGAAGTACGAATCCGAGTGGGTCTCGCGGTAGCGTTGCTCCGAGGGAATCCAGCACTCGATGTCATAGCCCTTCACCTTCGCGTCGCCCAGGTCGCCGGTGCAGATGTTGAGCACGCGGTAAGGTAGCTCCAGCGCCTCCACCAGTTCCTCCGAGTTGCGCAGTAATTCTTCGTGCCAGCGCACCGACTCCTCGTGATCGGCCCGGCAGATGATATACTGCTCCACTTTGTAGAACTGGTGGACACGGATGATACCGCGTGTATCCTTGCCATACGTGCCAGCCTCGCGCCGGAAGCACGGCGAATAGCCGACGTAGAGCAGTGGCAAGTCCTGTTCGCGCAGGATTTCGCCGCTGTGCATGCCAGTGATCGAGACCTCAGCTGTGCCAACCAGATACAGATCGTCAGCGGGCAACGCGTAGGTCTGTTCACGTCCGCGTGGGAACTGGCTGTTGCCGATGAAGCAGAACTCTTTGGCCATTGCAGGCACTTCGAGTGGCAGGAAACCCTTGCGCGCGATGCGGTCGAGCGCAAACTGCATCAGCGCCAGTTCCAGAAACACCGCCTCGCCCCTGAGGATGTAGCTGCGCGATCCAGCCACCTTCGCGGCGCGCTCGAGATCGAGCATATTGAGGCCGTTCATCAGGGCGATGTGGTCGAGCGGCTCGAAGTCAAAGACACGCGGCGTCCCCACGCGCTTGACTTCGACGTTATCTTCTTCGCCCGTGCCCTCCGGCACACTGGCATCGGGAATATTCGGCACAAGCAGCATGATGTCGTGCAGTTGGGCTTCGAGTTCACGTTCGCGCGGCTCAAACTCTTTGAGTTCGGCGGCGACGCTGCGGCCCTGGCCAATCGCGGCTTCACGCGCCTCATGGTCGGCGCCCGCCTCGCGGATCGCCTTCGAGAGCCGGTTCTGTTCGGCGCGCAATGCCTCGGCGCGGCGGCGGGTTTCGCGCAGGTCGGCATCGAGCGCCAGCAGCGCATCCACATCCACAGCCGTTTTGCGGCGGCGGGCAACGTCTTTGATCAGGTCGGGGTGTTCACGGATGAACGCGAGATCGAGCATGGTGGTATCCTCCAACAACAGTAACAGGGAACAGACTGGAAACAACGAGCGCCGCCCATCGCAAAGGACGAGCGGCGCGTTCCCGTGATACCACCTTTATTTGCCGCCTGCCATCCACTGAACATCCATCAAGGATGAGGCGACCTCATACTGCCGCTAACGCTGGCGCGCGTTCCGTCTTACTGCACTTACCTTGCTTGCGCGGGAAGCGGTTGGGCGGAAGGCCGGCGAGGGGACGTAGTATGTCTGCGCGCCGTGTCGCACCATCCCACGGCTCTCTGGGACCCAGTGTCATGCTAGCAGTCTCGCCTGAAGCCTGATGTGTGTTGTCTTGCCCTTCATAGTATCAAGCCGCCACGCCTGTGTCAAGCGGATAGGCGCTTTGTTTCTTATGCGCGATGCTGCGGTGGCAGTGGTTGTGGTTGTATTTTTGGCATGGTCGTATATACTTGAGTTATGGGCTTGATGTGCGTAGCGTCTACGTGTCGCACGTCGCCCAGTTCACTACCGAGGAGGCAGGCAAGTGGGACAAGGGCAGAATGGCGTGCCGTGGCCACCCGTGCTGGTGGTGGACGATGATGAGCCTACACGCCAGGCCGAGCGGATGCTGCTGGAAGATGCAGGCTACGTCGTATTTGAGGCGGCTGATGGCATCGCGGCGCTCGAGCTGCTGCGCCAGCGTGGTGAGCCGTGCGTGGTTGTGCTCGATATGGTGATGCCTCGGCTGGATGGCGCTGGCGTCATACGCGCCGTGGCGCTTGATCGCAAGCTGCGGCGGCGAACGGCGATCATCCTGTTGACGGCTCGCCGCCTCTCGCTGCAACTGGCGCTCAGCCGCATGCTCACCGCGCTCGCCACGCCGGTGATCCTCAAGCCCTTCGATATAGATATGCTACTCGAAGCCGTCGCTCTGGCCCATCAGCGCCTCGCCAGCGGCAAACGACGATAAAGGACGGAAGAGTTACGCGGGCGACCACCGGACGCCCCTACATGCTCTGTCTCCAGCCCGCGTAGGCGGGCTTTGCAGCGTAGCTCCAGGCGCGGCTTCAGCCGCTGGCCTACCTGCGGTCAATATCCCGCCGCCTGCCCGTCGGCGCGTGGCTCACTGCCCGCGACATAGCCGCCGGTCTCATCCGAGAGGCGCCAGATGATCTGGCCGCGTCCTGCCCAATCCACCTCGGCATCTATCTCCACTTCATGCCCACGCGCCGCCAGCCCTGCGGCCAGCGATTCGGCGCCCGGTTCCAGCTTGATGAAACGCTCACCCCACTCTGACCAGCGCGGCGCATCGAGGCTGGTCTGCGGGTCCATCGCATAGTCGAGCGTGTTCACCATCATCTGCACATGGCCTTGCGGCTGCATATGCCCGCCCATCACGCCAAACGGCCCGACCGCGCGGCCCCCATGTGTCAGGAAGCCCGGGATCAGCGTGTGGAATGGACGCTTGCCCGGCGCAAGGCGGTTGGCGTGGTCCTCGACCAGTGAGAAACCCCTGCCGCGATTTTGCAGCGGGAAGCCTGTCCCTGGTACAACGATGTGCGAGCCAAACGCGCCGAAGGTTGACTGGATGAAACTGACCATCATGCCATCGGCGTCGGCGGCGCAGAGGTAGGTGGTGTCGCCGCCCAGCGGATCGCCCACTTCGGCCAGCAGCGCCTGTTCGCCGATCAATACGCGACGACGGGCGGCGTATGACTTCGAGAGCAGCTCTGCGACGGGAACATGCGCGTGGGCGGGATCGGCGACAAAGTGATGGACATCGGCGAAGGCCAGCTTCATCGCTTCGAGTTGCAGATGGAAGTTCTCGACCGATTCGCGCGGGAACTGGCTCAACTCGTAGCCTTCGAGGATGTTGAGCGTTAGCAGTGTGGCGAGCCCCTGGGTGCTGGGCGGCATCTCCCACACATCGTAGCCGCGATAGCTTGTCGTGATCGGCTCGACCCAGTCGCTGGTGTGGCGCG
>JBDTAI010000368.1:0-6116 GCA_039924685.1 Ktedonobacterales bacterium | reverse complement strand
ACTCCGGCTCACTTCCTATAATGTATGTTTTGTTGCCGATGGTTGCTTGTATGTATCCCGGCGCTGGCGCGTTTCTGAAGGACTTTCGTCCCCGTCCATGCTCCGGCCCTTCAGGACCGAGAGCGACCCACCAGCGCCAGGCCGCGATCCAGCTCACTCTATGCCCGGCCTGCCAGCGCAGGAACATTGAAGAATGCGCTGTAGCCAGCATAGCGCGCTGTCTCGCCAAGTTCTTCTTCAATCCCCATCAACCGATTATACTTCGCCACACGCTCTGAGCGCGACGGGGCGCCCGTCTTGATCTGGCCCGCGTTGGTCGCCACCACCAGATCAGCGATAGTCACATCCTCGGTCTCGCCGGAGCGGTGCGAGATCACCGCGCTATAGCGGGCGCGGCTCGCCATCTCGACGGCTTCCAGCGTCTCGGTAAGCGTGCCGATCTGGTTCAGCTTCACCAGAATCGAGTTCGCCACACCCTCCTTGATGCCGCGTTCGAGCCGTTTCGTGTTGGTAACGAAGATGTCGTCGCCGACAAGCTGCACCCGCTGGCCCAGGCGGAGCGTCAGCTCCGCCCAGCCCTGCCAGTCGTCCTCTGCCAGCCCATCCTCAATCGAGATGATCGGATAAGCGCCGATCCACTGCTCATAGAGGTCAATGAACTCGCTGGCGGTGAGTGTGCGCCCCTCGCGGGCCAGTGTGTACTTGCCCTTGTCATAGAGTTCGCTGGCAGCGGGATCGAGACCGAGTGCGATCTGCTCGCCCGGTTTGTAGCCTGCCTTTTCGATGGCCGTCACCAGCAGATCCAGCGCCTCGCGGTTGGAGCCGAGCGACGGCGCAAAGCCGCCCTCGTCGCCGACGTTGGTGTTGAGTTTCCTGTCGTGCAGCACCTGCTTCAGCGCGTGATAAACCTCAGCGCACCAGCGGGTCGCCTCGCGGAAGGATGGCGCCCCCACCGGCAGAATCATGAATTCTTGCAGGTCGGTGGAGTTTTCGGCATGCTTGCCTCCATTGAGAATGTTCATCATGGGGACTGGCAGCGTGCGAGCCGCGACCCCGCCGATGTAACGATAGAAGGGCAGTTCGACGGCCTCGGCGGCGGCATGCGCAATCGCCAGCGAGACACCCAGGATCGCGTTCGCGCCGAGCTTGCCCTTGTTGGGCGTACCATCGAGCGCGATCATCTGCTCATCGAGTTCCACCTGATCGAGCGCGTCGAGGCCGGTGATGGCGTCTTGAATTGCCTCGTTTACATTGCGCGCCGCCGTCAATACTCCCTTGCCGCCGTAGCGTTTGGGGTCGCCATCACGCAGTTCCACGGCCTCGTGCGCACCGGTCGAGGCGCCGGAGGGAACCATCGCCACACCACGAGCGCCGCCCATCAGCGTCACGACCACCTCCAGCGTGGGGTTGCCCCGTGAATCAAGGATTTCGCGTGCATACACATCTTCGATGATCGTCGCGCCGCTTATCGTACCCGCCACGCATAGCCTCCTGCTGTTCTATTGCTTCATCGTTTCTGCGGGGTGTCCCCATCGCGCATCAGTGTGATATATGCGGACATGCCACGCAACCTATGATACCATTCCGCCGCGAGACAAGCCACCACTACGCGCTGGATACAGTTATACGGTTCACCATTCTGTGGCAATCGCGTGATTAGCCAGCGGAGACAGGAAGCGTTCATGATGGATTGTGGAACAGCAGGGACGATTGGCGGACGTAGCGAACATGGCGCCCCGAAGTTGCTTTGTTCGTCGGGCGCATTCAGCCGCGAGTCTGACCAGAGAGATCACCACCCGATTGTGGAGTACGGCCCACAGCTTGCGGCGGATGGCGTCATCGGCATCGAAGTAATATTCTATAGCCACTGGTCTGAGCGTCAGGGCCAGATCACCGCCAATCTGCGCGCCTCGTCGCTTCGCTTCCCTGTCGTGCATGCCGAAAAGAGCATCGGACTGCTGCTTGTCTCCGGGCAGCCGGCGGATACCGTCCTTGCCATCGAGCGACTGCGTCGCAACTGTCAGTTTGCACGTGACCTGGACGCTGATCTCGTCGTGCTGCATCTGTGGGGGAGCCCCGGCTCCGACGAACATATCGAGCGCAACCTCGCCAGCCTGCCAGCCTGCCTCGATGTCGCGCAGAACTATGGTCTGACGCAGGCTGTAGAGACGATCCCCGGCACGGTCTCCGATCCACTGGCGCTTTCGGAGATAGCGATAGCGCGCGATGCCCGTTGCACAATCGCGCTGGATAGTGAGTTCCTGGCGTTTCATGATCAACTCGAGGAGGTCTTTGACGCCAAGTGGCTTTGGGAACGTGATCAAGACAATCAAGGCAACCGTGTGCGCCACATCCATGTGAAGGACTACGATGGCGCACTGGTTTCGCCAGAGGGTAGACGCCGTTACTTGCATCCTGGTGAGGGTAGCATTGACTTCACGCGCCTCTTTGCCCGGGTTACGCGAACGCAACTACATGGACAGTGTGAGCCTCGAAGCGTCAGCAGTGGACCGCGCCGGCATCGTCCATCTGGAGCGGCTGCATGAAAGTCTGCGTAACCTGCGGCGTCTGCTGGCTGGTTGTTAGTGGAGAAAGAGATATGGGGTATAATCTGGGAAAGTCTGCCTTGCATTACACCGGAGGCAATGCGATGACCCACACAATGACCCTGAGTGATGAGCAGTTCAACAAACTGGAAGCTGCTAGTCACCTACTTCGTCGCACACCGAACCAGATTTTGGCTGATCTGGTAGATACGCTGCCGATGCCGCACCAACCGCTTTTGCATGAGGAGTATCAGCGGCGATGGGATGAGTTTTTCGCGGTGGTTGGCAGCATCCAACATGGCGCTCCTCTGACCGGTGAGGAGATTGACGAACTCATCGGAGAGGAGGCTGCACACACCCATGACTTCGATGCCGCCACCTGATGCGTCTGATCCACCTGATGCGCCACCTGTAGTCAGACAGGTTTTTGTAGATACACAGGGGTGGGCGGAGATATTTCACAGTCTGGCGCTGCATCACGCCGCCGCCGTTGCCTTTGTGCAACAGGCACAGGCGGGCAGATGGGAACTCATCACTTCCAATCTCATCCTTTCAGAACTGGTTCCGCTGCTGCACTCGCGTAATTTTCGTCTGACACAGCCACAAATCCTCGACATGATCACGCGAGTCAGAAATCTACCAGACCTCATCGTGGTCTATGTAGACATGGCGATTGATCGGCAGGCGTGGGCGCTCCTCGCGGCGAATCCGCAACATCCCTGGTCGCATGTGGACGCTACAAGTATGGCGTTGATGCGCCAGCTAGGCGTCACCGAGATACTGACCGCCGACAAGCATTTTGCGCAGGCCGGTTTCGTGGTGTTGCTCTGAAACCGGGAACGGCGCCCCCTATCACTTCGTCCATCTGGAGCGGCTGCATGAAAGTCTGCGTAACCTGCGGCGTCTTATGGAGGTGTGGCAATTGAAAGGGTGATACTGCGATGGGCAATGAGCTAACCAAAGATGAGATGCTGGCGCTGTTGAAACGCGGACGCGCCGAACGGCAAGCCTTTGTGGCGGGCCTGGGCGACACCGAGCGGGCGGCGCCCGGTGAGCCAAATTCCTGGTCAGCCAAAGACCATCTTGCGCATATGCTCTTCTGGCAGCGCGTGATGATCGAGCGGCTGGACTATGCCGCGCGTGGCGAGGCGCCACCCGACAGCGAGGCGCTCGACGACTTCGATGCGCGCAACGCCGAGAACTTCGAGCGCGAGCGCAACCGTTCGCTGCCCGACATCCTCAGCGACTTCACCTCCGCCGACGCCGAACTGACGCAGCGCATGCAGGCGTTCCCGCTCGCCGACCTGCTTGACCCACACAAGTATCCCGACCGCGAGGGGACACCGCTATGGGATGGCGTATTGGGTAACGGCTTCCTGCATCCGCAGGCGCATTACGCGCAATATTATCTGGAACGTGGCGATGTGGACCACGCCACCGAGGTGTATCAGGCGGCGGCGCGCACAGCGGCGAAGCTTTTCGGCGACTCGCCAACCTATGGCTCGGTGCTCTACAATCTCGCCTGCTTCTATGCCGTCAGTGGCAGGCGCGAGCAGGCGCTCTACACACTGCGCGAGGCGCTGCCCATGAATCCGGGCTTGCTCGGCTGGGCGAAAGAGGACCCCGACCTGACCTCACTTCACGACAAGCCAGGCTTTGAGGCGCTTGTCAACCCGCAACCGGAGGAACTGGCAGGGCAGTAGGTTCACCTGTGCTATGATCCCCATAGCGAATTGTCACCTTTCAGACAAGACAGACAGGATGAACGGCTATGGCGCTTCCTTCCGGTGTCATCTATATGGACCACGCCGCCACCACGCCGGTTGACGCAGCGGTCCTCGAACAGATGCTGCCCTACTTCAGCGAGTTCTTTGGCAACGCCAGCAGCATCTATCGGCTGGGGCGCCAGAGCTTCGACGCGCTCGACAAGGCGCACGAAACCGTGGCGCGTATCCTTCACTGTCGCCCCACCGAGATCGTCTTCACTGGAGGCGGCTCCGAGGCGGATAATCTGGCGATCAAGGGTGTGGCATATGCCCAGCGGCGGCGTGGCAACCACATCATCACCACTGCCATCGAGCATCATGCCGTGCTTCATACCTGCCAGCAACTCGAACATGAGGGCTATCGCGTCACCTACCTGCCGGTAGATGGCGACGGGCGGGTGGCCCCCTCGGCGGTGGCGGCTGCCATCACGGATGAGACGGCGCTGGTCACGCTGATGTATGCTAACAACGAGGTAGGAACGATCCAGCCTATCGCCGAGATTGGCGCGATCTGCCGCGCAAAGCGTGTGCCGTTCCATACCGATGCTGTGCAGGCGGGCGGCTCACTCGCACTTGATGTGACGGCGCTTCAGGTGGATCTGCTCTCGCTCTCGGCGCACAAGTTCTATGGACCAAAGGGCGTCGGCATCCTCTATGTGCGCCAGGGGACACGCATCCAGCCGCAAATACTGGGCGGCTCACAGGAGCGCAACCGTCGCGCCGGAACGGAGAACGTTGCTGGGGTTGTCGGCGCCGCTTTTGCCCTCGAACGCGCCCAGGCCGAGCGTGACACTGAGCATGTGCGCCTGATCGCGCTGCGCGACCGGCTGATCACCGGTGTGTTGGCGACGATCCCAGACGCGCAGCTAACCGGACATCCCACCGAGCGGCTGCCCAACAGCGCCAGCTTTGCGCTTGCCGGTGTGGAGGGCGAGTCACTGCTGCTCAACCTCGATCTGCTGGGGGTGGCGGCGTCGAGTGGCAGCGCCTGCACAGTCGGCGACATCGAGCCGTCGCATGTGCTGACCGCGATGGGCGTTCCCGCCAGCGCGGCGCGCGGCCATCTGCGGCTGACACTGGGCCACAGCACCACCGAGGCCGATGTAGACTTCACACTGGCGCAACTGCCATCGGTTGTCGAGCGCCTGCGCGCCCTCTCCACGCGCCCCACCACAGTATAATACCCACTGCATTCTGTCTCCCCTCGGAGGAGACGGCTGTGCGAGCGGAGCGAGAAGTGCGCGTGGAGCGCACGGAGCAGACGTAGCCCGTAGGACAGGGGCTAGGGGTGAGGTCGCGTCCCTAATTTCCCCATAGATAGAAGCTGCTGTTTACTTCTAGCGGCTGGCTGGCGGCTGTCGCCAGTGTGTACAGGGATTCCGTTCCATTCCCGCTGGCGCTGTAGTTGACCGTGACCATCGCCTGACTGTCAGCGCGCCAGGCATTCCACTGGCCATTCACGCGCTGCACGGCGCCACCGTTCACTTGCGCGATGCGGATTTGCGGACTCGCCGTGGGATTTTGCGCGTCAAAAGATCCCGACACCATCACATATTGACCGTTCGGCGAGAGGACCGGCCCTGTTAGCCCTGTCGCCAATAGATCACTCGACAGTTTTACCGCATTGGAGCCGTCGGGGTTGGCATAGTAGAGTGGTGTGTCCCTTGGGGAGCCGGTGTCGCTGGGAGAAGTGGTTGGGCCGGGGTTGTGGTAGATGATGTGCGCGCCGTCCGCCGTCACATCCCACCCAGCCGTCCAGGGGCAGATCGGTGTTTCCTGGCAGGGACCCGGGCCAGCGATACCC
>JBDTAI010000367.1:0-4302 GCA_039924685.1 Ktedonobacterales bacterium | reverse complement strand
ACGCGCGCGAACTGGCGCTGATGGTGGAACATGGTGGCATGACGCCAATGCAGGCTATCGTCGCCAGCACACGCTCCGCCGCCGAACTGCTGCGTCTGGATCACCAGGTGGGGACGCTCACCCCTGGCAAATACGCCGATCTGCTGCTGGTGGATGGCGATCCGCTGGCCGACATCGCGCTGCTCACCCAGCACGACCGGCTGGCGCTGGTGATCAAGGGTGGCGCCGCCGCGTTGCAACGCCAGCTACCTCTGTAGCCATACCAACAGCGCCTTCGACGTGACCTCGACGTGACCGGCGGCAGTAGCGGCTTGCTATCGTAGCGCATGCTGGCTGACGCCGTCAGCGTCTTACCAGGAAATCAAACGTCTCCAGATGGCTCATGCGGTATCCCTTGACGGAAGATTGAATGCCCATACAAGCATGCCAGCCAGCGAAATGAGCAACCCGCTCACTTGCAGTCATCTCCCATAGCGTGATGCCTGAATGTAAGCCATGATTGGAAGACAAAGCAATGCGGGCGGGAGAATATTCATGCCTATACTCCGTAGTTGCACTGATGAGTAACCGAAGTACGCGAGCCACACAGGCAGGGGCCATTTGGTGGTAGAGTGAGGGATGTAAGATTGCGCATTCGGTTCGCCAGCGCCGCCTGAGCGGACCAGAGATAGAGATCAGCAAGCAACCCAACGAGTACATTGACGTTTTGTAGATGTGCTTGCTAGCGCGCAGACGTGCGCAAGGATACGACGACCAACACACCTGCGGAACAATCAGACCTGACAATGACAAGCTGTGACACATAGAGCGCCGTGAGGATAGCCCGCAGCGTTGGCATGCCTGCAACGCTGCGGCGTCTGCCTGCACGGCCAGGAGGGATGTCTTTTGGCAACCAGACAACAAACACAAGCAACACCGCAAACCGGCGCCGTGCGCTCCTCTGGTGGGGGTGGCGCGCGCAACCTGCCGCTACGCTTCGTCCCATTGGGGGGGCTGGGCGAGATCGGCAAGAACATGATGGTGATCGAGTACGGCCCGGACATCGTAATCGTGGACGGCGGACTGATGTTCCCCGACGATGAGATGCTTGGCGTAGACCTCGTGATCCCCGACACCACCTATCTCGCCGACAAGCTGGATCGCATACGCGGCATCTTCATCACCCACGGCCATGAGGACCACATCGGCGCGCTGCCGTATCTGCTGCCCCAGTTGGGCTTTCCCACCGTCTATGCCACACGCCTCACCATTGGCCTGATCACCGTCAAGCTGCGTGAGCGGCGCATTCTCGACCGCGCCAACCTTGTCGAGCTTGACCCCGACACCGATACATCCATTCAGGCAGGGCGTATGAGCGTCAGCGCACTACGCATCAATCATAGCATCCCCGACGCGGTGTCCATTGTCGTGCGGACCCCGGTAGGGACCGTCGTGCATACTGGTGACTACAAGTTCGACTTCACGCCAGTGGATGGGCTGCACGCTGACCTGGGTGGACTGGCGCGGCTTGGCGATGAGGGGGTGCTCGTGCTCTGCGGCGACTCCACCCGCGTAGACAGTCCTGGCTACACACCCTCCGAGCAGGTGATCAGCCAGACCTTCGAGGAGATTTTTTCGCATAGCAGTGGGCGCATCATCATCGCCACCTTCGCCTCGCTGATCTCGCGGGTGCAGCAGGCGATAGATTGCGCGGTGAAGTATGGGCGGCAGGTGGCGCTGGTGGGCCGCTCGATGGTCAACAATGTGCAGATGGCGATTGAACTTGGCTATCTCTCCGTGCCGGTGGGGACGCTGGCAGCCATTGAAGACATCAACGCCATTCCGGCGGACAGGCTCTTGATCATCTGCACCGGCAGCCAGGGCGAGCCGACCTCAGCGCTCACCAAGATCGCCAACGGCGATCACTGGCAGGTGCAGATTCAGCAGGGCGATACCGTCGTCCTCAGTTCGACGCCAATCGTTGGCAATGAGCGGGCAGTCTCGCGCAATGTAGACAACCTGATGCGACAGGGCGCGCGCGTGCTATATCAGGGCATGGCGCAGGTACATGTCTCTGGCCATGCCAGCCGCGAAGAACTCAAGCTCATGCTGGCGCTGACCCGCCCGCAGTATGTGATTCCGGTGCATGGCGAGTATCGTATGCTGGCGCATCACGCCGATCTGGCGGTGAGCATGGGCGTCCCGCGTGAAAACGTGGTGGTGGCGCAGGATGGCGACATGATCGAGGCGGCGCCCGAACGCGGGATCGCCATCGTAGACCATACGCACTGCGGCAATGTCTACGTGGACGGCACAGGTGTGGGTGATGTGGGCCAGGTGGTGCTGCGCGACAGGCGCATGCTTTCGAGCGATGGCGTGATCGTCGTGGTGATGACGGTGGACGCAGAGACGGGTGAGACGGTCGCCGGACCTGACCTAATCTCACGCGGCTTCGTTTATGAGCGCGAGAGTGAACCGTTGATGGAGGCGGCGCGCGCGCGGGTGGCGCAGGCGTTCAACAAGCACAGCCAGCACCCCAGCCATACCGCAGACTGGAGCTATCTCAAAAACAAGATACGCGACACCCTCAGCGAGTTCATCTACGAGCAGAACAAGCGCCGCCCAATGATCCTGCCGCTGATCGTCGAGGTGTAAGTGGGGAGCGGCCAGCGGCTCAAGCCGCGCCTGAAGTCCCTCACGGGACGCGAAGGCCGCCTGCGCGGGCTGTAGGGCGAAATGGATAGCTCACAGCAGGCATGCGTGTGTGGCTGGATGTATTGTAGGGGGCGGCGTACCTGTTCGCGCAGTCCAACCCTTGAAGGCCGCGAGCGCCTCATCCAAACACACGGCATGCTCTCAGTCGCTCATGGCTATACGTCCAGTGGCTCCTCATCATTATCATCGTCAGGTCCGCCATCGTGCGTTTCGGCCCAGAGCTGGCGGACCACGTCGCGGGTGACGCCGTAGCTGAAACCGCGCCGCTGCAAGAAGCCGCCGAGCTTGGTGCGGAAAGTGTTGTAGTCATCGGTGCGAATCGAATGCAGGCGCTTGCGGGCGGCAGTGAGCGCGTTCTCGGTATCCTGTGCGGGATCGAGTGCGGCTGCGGCAGTCTCGTGGTCCACGCCACGCTGGCGCAACTCCTGGGTGATGGCGCGAGCCGAACGTGGGCTGAAGCGTTCGCGTTGCTCGGCCCAATAGGCGGCGAACGCCACGTCGTCGAGCAGATCGAGTTGTTCCAACGTGGCCAGTGCGCGGTCCACCACCGCAGCGGAGGGCGTGGCGCGTTTGGGATGGGGACGCAGCAGCCGCCGCCGCACTTCGGCCTTGCTGCGCGGGCGCGACTCAAGGAAGCGCAACGCCGCCTCAAAGACGGTGCGCTCCTCCTCGGCGGTTTCGAGATGGGCGCGCATCGCTGGCGTGAGCGTCTGGCCGACCGCCAGCCCTTCTTCCAGCATGAGCGCGCCATCCAGCCCAAAGGCGAACCGCCCATCCAGCCAGACGTTATAGCGACCAGGGGTGCGCGTCTGCGGCTCCAGACGTGTGATCGTCATGGCGCCGTCGGATGGGGAGTTGGGGAAAGTAGTATCATCCATACCTGTCTATTCCACCTGAGTAGGCCACAGTCGGCGCCGGATGGGATGGCGATTCAGTTGATCATGGTCAAATGCTGCCGTCCACCGTTCAAGCAGGATCGCTGCGCTGGTCAGCAGTGGATGCAGGCGCATTTGCCCGCTCAGCGCATCACCAATCAATGCCGTCCACAGCAGGAAGGCGCCGATACCCACACCAATCGTCAGCGAATAGAACAGCAGCCCCAGCGCCACCGACATCCCGAACTGGTCCACCGGCAGCGTTGCCCCCAGCGCCACCACCGCAATAAAGAGCGTGATCTGGATGCCCGCCAGCGCCGCGAAGAAGAGCAGCGATTGGATAGCATGCGTGCGGATGAAGCGATTGCGCCGCTCACCCAGCAGTCCGCAGAGCGTCGCCAGCGCAGGCAAGAATGGCACGGCGTAACATAGCGCTGCGATCACCCGTGGGTTGCGACTATGCAGCAAGGGCGCTGCAACCACGTGGGCATGCGCTTTTGAGGGAGCGGCTGGCGCTGGTTGCGCGCCCTCCTCTGCCTGCTGCTCTCTGGCGGGGCGTGACATGGGCAATGGTTGTACAGATTGTAGAGGTTGTTCTGGCGCAGGCGTGACATCTGGTGCTTTGGATAGCTCAGGCTGAGATATGGCTGGTAGCGCCTGGGTGGGGATTGGTGTGAGAACTGGCACAATCACTGGTGGTGGAGTTGACACAATCTCCGATGCAGGCACAGAG
>JBDTAI010000366.1:0-8322 GCA_039924685.1 Ktedonobacterales bacterium | reverse complement strand
CCGAAGTGCGTAGCGCATCGCCTCATACACAGAAAATAGCGCATCACCCACAATTTGCGTTATCTCTTGTCGTGTTTTTGCGACATAGACATAGACATAGTGACACGACGAACGTGCTTGATTTCTGCTCAGGAGCCATATGGTGGATCAGGGAACTGGCAAAGCGATAGAACTGGATAGGCACATGCCGCTATGGGCGCAGGAGCGGGCGCGGCTGGTGGGCCTGTGCGCGCGACTGACGGGCGCCTACGGCGCCGCCGAAGACCTTGCCCAGGAAACGCTGCTAGAAGCGTGGCGGCTTCAATCCACCCTTCGAGACCCTGAGCGTTTCTCGCAGTGGCTCTCAGGCATCGCGCGCAATGTTTGCCTGCGCTGGCTGCGACAGCAACGCCACGACGCATTACACTCTGCCGCGCTCCCACAAGGCGACGGTGAAACCAATGAGAGACTGGATGGTCTGTTGGCGAGTTCTGCCGATCTCGCGATCGAGCTTGAGCGACAAGAACTCGCGGTGCTGCTCGATCAGGCGCTTACTGCGCTTCCCGCCGAGACACGCGCAGTGCTGCTTGCTCATTACATCGAGGAGGCGCCGCTGGCGCAGATCGCGGCGCAATTGGGAGCGAATACCAGTGCAGTAGCGATGCGCCTGCACCGGGGCAGGCTGGCCCTCAGACGTGTCCTGACCACCGAGTTACGCCAGGAACTAGCGCCTTATGCGCTTGACAGGGCGCTTGCGCCTGCATGGGAAGAAACGAGCCTGTGGTGTACGACCTGCGGCGAATGCCACCTGCTTGGGCGCTACCATCCAGACGAAGGCGAGCTATGGCTACGCTGTCCGGCATGCTGCAAAGGCGACGACGAGGCGTATCTGACGCACACCAATTCACTTCCGATTCTGGGAGGGGTGAAGGGGTACAGGCGCGCTTCGGCCCGGCTCAGAGCCTGGATTGACCGCTACTACAGCCCCAATCTTCTCACAGGGATGGCGTCTTGCCACGTCTGCGGTCGGCTCGTCCACTTCCACAAGTATCAATTAGGCGATGACCCATCCACTCTTCAAGCAAACGAGCTTGGGCTACGTCATTACTGTTCCTTCTGTGAGAAGGACTGTTCGGTATCGCTCGATAGCCTGTTGTTGGCGTCAGCGCCGGGGCTTCAGTTTATACGCCAGCATCCGCGCATCCGCACACTGCCCGCTTACCCCGTGGAGGTGGAAGGGCGTGATACGCTGGTCCTCACCTTTGCCAGCGTTGCCGATCAGGCCCGTCTGGTGATGGTCGCCGACGCAGAAACGTTCGCGCTGCTCCATGCCTATGAGAATCGCTGATGCAGACAGATACCGAAATGAACGATACACAGACGGCGCAACCAGAACGACCTCGACGCACTCCCCTCTACGCGCTCTACACGGCCAACGCCATCTCATCGGTCGGCGACGTGCTGACGCTACTGGCGATTCCCTGGTTCGTGCTACAGACCACTGGTAGTGTGGCGCAAACCAGCATCACCGCAGTTTTCACCACCGCGTCGGTCGCCATCTCGGCATTGCTTGGCAGCCTGGTGGTGGACCGCCTGGGATTGCAACGCGCCAGCGTGTTTAGTGATCTGCTGGGCGGCGTGTGTGTTGCGCTCATTCCGCTGCTCTATTCCACGGTTGGATTGCCGTTCTGGGCGTTGTTGGCGCTGGTGTTTCTGGCTGGCCTGTGTACCACGCCCGGCGGAACGGCGCGCTCTGTATTGGTCCCGGACCTGGCGGCAATGGCGCAGACTTCGCTGGAAGGCGCGAGCGCCGCCACCGACGGCATCAATCGCATTGCGCGCTTCATCGGCGCTCCATTGGCTGGTGTGCTGATCGCCCTGATCGGAGCCAGCAATCTGCTCTGGATCGACGCGGCGAGCTTTGTGCTCTCGGCGGCGCTGATCGGTTGGGCAGTTCCGGCGCATGTCGTCGCTCCTGCCAGGACAGCATCCGCTGCCACAGCGCAGCACGCTCAGTCAGAGATGGCAACAGGTGTACGCGGCTATCTGGCGCATCTCGGTGAAGGTGTCCGCTTCATTGGGCGTGATGGCCTGCTGGTGAGCCTGATCGTTACGGTCATGGTGACGAATCTGTTGGATGCTGGCTTCGGCGCCGTCCTCCAACCCGCCTACATCAAGCATACGTATGGGACGGCGATAGTGCTTGGCGGTGTCACCGCAGCATTTGGCGGCGCTGCATTCGTGGGGACTGTGGTTTTCGGCGCGATTGGCCACAAACTGCCGCGTCGCCTGGCCCTCGGCATTGGCTTTACGCTGGCTGGCGCAACACGCTACTGGATACTGGCTCTCGCGCCGGTTCCGTGGGCGCTGTTCATCGTCTATGCGCTGGCGGGCTTCTGCATTGGGCCGGTCAATCCGTTGATAGATACCGTTCTGTACGAGCGCGTACCAACCAGCATGCGTGCGCGTGTCTTTGGGACTGTCACGGCGGGGGCGATGGTTGGCACGCCATTGGGCGCCCTTCTAAGCGGGCTGGTCGCCACGGGGATTGGTCTGCCAAACACGCTGCTGATCTTCGGCGCCTGCTACTTTCTCACAACGGTGGGCTTGCTGGTGAATCCGCTGCTTCAGGGCATAGACAGTACACGCAGGAAACGTGGGGGAACAGCGTCGGTGAGCCAGACGCCATTCTCGGAGCGATAGAAGAGGTTGCCATCAGCCGCCATCGCCTGCGCATCCACAGCAAAGACGACGGGACGCCCATGCCGCCGTCCGACGATCACCGCCGTCTGCGCATCCGCCGAGAGGTGGACGGCGTGGCGACGCATCTTCTTCAGTCCCTCACACTGGATGGTGGCGACCGCGCCCTCGCCAGTGCCGTGGTAGAGTGTAGCGGGCGGCGCAAGTGGCTCCAGTTGCAGGTCCACCTCGACGCTATGCCCCTGGTTGGCGCGGATACGTTCGCCAGTGACATCGAAGCTGAAGCGGCGCTTGCTGTTGCGCTCCACCACCTCATCGAGTTCGGCGCGGGTGAGCGGCATGCCCTGCGCGGCGCAGGCGGCCAGCAGCGTATCCACAGCCACCCAGCCGCCGCAGCCAGCGTCAGCCCCAGGCGCTGTGGCTGGTGACGCAGATGTTTGCTGAGAAACTTGCTGCTGCGGACCAGCCGCGCCTCGTCCATCATCGTCGGCTAGCGTTGGGCGCGCTGGGCCAGGTGACGCGCGCCTTCTTCGGAGGGCTGCGTCGGCTCGGTGGCGACCGGCTCGCCATGCAGCAGATCGCGTGTCACCTCTTTGATATGCCCTGACGAGAGGCCATAGAGTTCGCGCAGGATGGCGACCGACCCATGCTCGATGAACTTGTCGGGCAGGCCAATCACCGCCAGCTTTACATCATGCAGACCGTGCGCGTGCAGCAGTTCGCCCACCGCGCTGCCGAAGCCACCCGCCGCCACGCCATCCTCGATAGTGATCAGGTGGCCGGTGGACCGTGCCAGACGCAGGATCAGTTCTTCGTCGAGTGGCTTGGCCCAGCGCGCATTCACCGCCACGGCGCGGATGTGATCCTCAGTTGCAAGTTCGCGCGTCGCCACCTCGACAGCGGGAACCATATGCCCATAGCCCAGGATTGCGCAGTCGGCGCGGTCAATCTCGTTCTCTGGCGTCAGCAGTTCCGCCTTGCCGATGGGCAGCAGCTTGAACTCCTCGTCGAGCGCCACGCCCACGCCAGAGCCACGCGGGTAGCGTAGCGCGACGGGGCCATTCATCTGGATCGCCGTGTAGAGCATATGGCGCAGTTCGTTCTCGTCTTTGGGAGCCATCACCTGCATCTGGGGAATCATCCGCATGAAGGCGATGTCAAAGACACCCTGTTGGGTGTGGCCATCCTCACCGACCAGACCGGCGCGGTCCATCGGGAAGATGACGTGCAAATCCTGCACGCAGACATCATGGATCACCTGGTCGAAGGCGCGCTGCATGAAGGTCGAGTAGATCGCCGCCACCGGAATGATGCCGTCGCAGGCCATGCCCGCAGCGAACGTCACCGCGTGTTGCTCGGCGATGCCGACATCGAAGAAGCGTTTGGGCAACGCATCTTGCAGCTTGCTGAGCGAGGTGCCTTCTGCCATCGCCGCCGTGATGCCCACAATGCGCTGATCACGCTTCGCCAGTTCCACCAGCGCGTCGCCAAAGACATCCTGCCACTTGGGCGGATCGTTGGGTTTCTTCTTCAGTTCGCCGGTGATGGGATCATAGGCGCCGGGGCCGTGAAACTTGGTCGGCTCGGCCATCGCAAAGTCGCAGCCGTGCCCCTTCTGCGTGATGACCTGAATCATCACCGGACCGTCAATCTCCTGCGCCTTGTTGAAGACATCCACCATGCCGAGCGTATCGTGGCCGTCGAAGGGGCCGAGGAAGGTGAAGCCCAGTTCCTCGAAGATCACACCCGTCTTGCTGGGCAGCACGAACTCTTTGGCGCTGCGGGCGGTGCGCTTGGCGACCTGCTTGGCGAGTGAGCCGCCGGGCGCATGATCGAGCGCGTCGCTGGCGGCGCCACGCAGGCGACGGAAGTTGCGGTCTTCGCGCACTTTGCTGAGGTAGGCATGCAGCGCGCCAACGTTATCGGAGATACTCTTGTCGTTGTCGTTGAGGACGATGATGAACTTGCGACGCATCGCGCCCGCGTTGTTGATGGCTTCGAGCGCCATGCCGCCGGACATCGCGCCGTCGCCGATGATTGCCACTACGTTATAGTCGTCGCCATGCAGATCGCGCGCGACCGCCATGCCCAGCGCCGCCGAGATCGAGGTGCTGGCGTGGCTGGCTCCAAAGGCGTCGTACTCACTCTCGGCGCGGCGCAGATAGCCAGAGATGCCGTCGAGTTGTTTCAGCGTGCGAAACGTGCTGCGGCGTCCGGTGAGCAGTTTGTGGGGATACGCCTGGTGGCCAATGTCCCAGACCAGTTTGTCTTTGGGCGCCTCAAAGGCAAGGTGCAGCGCCAGCGCCAGTTCCACAGCGCCGAGGTTGGGCGCCAGATGTCCGCCACGCAGCGCCACTGTCTCGATAATCTCCTGCCGGATTTCTTGCGCGAGTTGGTTAAGTTGCGCAGATGAGAGTGCCTTCAATTGCGCCGGAGTATCAATTGTTTCCAGGATGTTTCCCACGTCTAGTCTCCTCGAACGGCCCATCTTAGGGAACAGGGAACAGGGAACGCCGCATGCGCCCATCCATACCTCATACTTTCCGTCGGTAGCGGCGCTGCTTATGGACGGGTTCGTCGGCAGTGGGGTGAGCAATGATTTCGCTCTTATTATACCGCTGCATGCGTTGTGTGACAAACGCGCCAGGCCAGATTTTAAGCCACTTGAGCGGGCTTTGCGAAGCACTTGAGCACAGCATCATCTGCACTCAAGTGCAAACGGGCGGTATAGCGCATAGGCCGAGGCTGGCGTCGCCCAGGAAAACCGCGACTCCTCGGCGGCTTTCCGCGCCCCTCGCCATGCTTCATCACCTGACAGCACAGCGCACGTATCATGCCGTGACATATCTCAGGCGCAGCGAATAACAGTGGCCGGTAGCTATTACAGGGTGAAAAGAAACCGAGTGGCGCGGAGTAGAGAGGTGCGAATGAGACCAAAATAACGCATCCCGCGCCCATCGGTGTGACAATGTTATAAGAGATAATCCATCCTGCGTCAAGTCCCCTGAAAGTACCCCTGCGCCGTGCTCACCAGAAAGTACCACAAACGGGCGGGCGGCTCACTCCACGTCACTCCACGTCGCCCCAGGTGATGACTACGCGCTGGCCATCGTCGCGGCGCAGCAGCAGGGCGCCATCGGCGTCCACATCCTCTGCCACCCCCGTGAGTGTCGTTTCACTCTGTCCAGCATGCTGGCGGATGGTGACGCGCCTGCCGAGCGTGATCAGCCGCGCGCGCCATGCCGCGCGCAATGCGTGTTGTGCCGCAACGCTACCTTGCTGTAGCGATGCGTAACGCGCATCGAGGCGCTGTAACAGTTCGATTGCCAGTTCCGTCCGGCTGATTGGGCGCCAATAGGCGTCGGCGAGAGTGGTGGCGCGGGCCGCCAGTTCGGCGTCGTCGGCAAGCGAGCCAGTGACATTGAGACCCATGCCGAGAATGGCGATCCCCTCACTCGTCTCGATCAGGATGCCACACACCTTTTTGCCGGCTACCAGCACATCATTGGGCCACTTGATCGCCACCTCCGGCGTGCCAGCAGTGTCAGCGACTCCCGGTGGCGCGCAGACCCCGGCAATCGCCTCCGCAACGGCCAGCGCGCTCGCCATCACCAACAGGTGCGGCGGAAATGACGGACGCAGGATCAGCGAGAGGATCAACTGTTGGCCGGGCAACGCCTTCCAGATACGTCCCACACGCCCACGTCCCGCCGTCTGATCGTCAGTGGTGACGAGTGTGCCTTCCGTCGCGCCCGCCCGCGCCAGTTCCATCGCATGCGTGTTGGTCGAGCCGATGGCGGGAATATAGACCAGCCGCTTACCCAGCAGCCGCCCCGCGATCCCGCGCCGGATCGCCGCCACATCGAGCGCATCGCTCTGGAGGGTATCAGGTGTATCAGGCATGTCAGACATTGCAGCCTCACTGCATGGTCAGCAAGATTGGGAAAGGGCCAACGACAACTAGTTATAGCACGATTCTTTAACAGAGTATGATCCCAGAAGTTGAAAGCGCGAAAACGCTGAAAATGCTGTAGGGGCGTCTACCGGACGCCCGTAACCCGCGACACAACGCGATTGGCGCGCAAACGACAGGCGCAAACGACAGGCGCAAACGACAGGCGCAAAAAAGCGGCTACCGGATGAACCCTAGTTCATGGCAGCCGCTGTATCTGCAAATCCAAGCAGAGCGCGCATATCGTCGGCATTGAGCAGCCCAGCCGAACGCGCCGCCACCGCCTCACGATTCTCCGCCCGGCGCCGCGCCGCCAGCGCGCCACGCGCCCGCACCAGCCGCGCGCCCACCTCGGCCAGCACGTTCACCAGTTGTTCGTGTCGCTCACGCGCTGTTGGCGCATCAGGGCTGCACAACTCGCACAACGGCTGACGCAGCATCGTCAGGTAGCCCTGCGAGACGGGATAGGCGCCTGTCACAAAGCCCGACGCCTCCACAGCATCTTCATGCACCAGTAGGACGGTCGCCACGATGTAGTCATAGCCGTCGGCGGTAATGACCCGGCTGCGCGCCAGTTCGCCGCGATACGGCACGCACACGTGCACGCTGCCAGCGGGCGCCTGCAATGGCTCCGATCTGCGTTGCGACGCTGGCTGGTTACGAAGGGAGGTAGCCATGCTGTTGTCTGCTCCTTTTTCGAGACGCTCTCGGCCTTGCAGGGCCGGAGCACAGGACGAATCGGGACGAAAGTCCCTGACACATGAAGAGCGGTTGCACAGGCGCGATTGCTGGCGGCACAATACTGCATCGGCTGGACATCAGGCGGCGCCAAGGCGCGCAAAGACGCTGCATTGTTGCGCGCAGCGCACTATGACGGTGGCACACCGTCTGTTGAATGAGTGAAGGAAAATTGCAGTCCGCCGGAGAGGAAGCCCGACGTATTCGGCCATGCAGCCAGCCAGTCGCCCACGCGACGCCAGGGGATATGCGCGGTATGCGCGCAGTGTTTCACTCTTTCAAGCGTATAACGCCCCGCACTAGACACATGCACAGGACTTCTGCGTGTCCTTCTTTTCGCTCTCGGCTTTGCTGTACTTTGCAATCTTGATCGGGTACTGATCCGCTTGCCCTATTCGGATGACCCGTGGCCTTCAGGCCACGAACCACCCCTACGCTCCGTTCCCCGTTTGCGGTGTCTAACGAAATCAACGAAATCAAGGCCAAGCGCGCCTCCTGCTGAGAGTTCGCTGAGAAGATGTCTGAAGCCAGCAGCACAGCGGATTTCTGCATGGCGGTGAATGCTATAATGCGAGGCGAGGAACCCGCTCTGTCGTGTTCGCGCGGCATCATGCGCGAAATGTGCGGACTCGGATGGGGGAATGGCGTGACGCAGCAGGCATCATCAGGATCACCTGGATCGGGCGGATTGGCTGGTGGCGAGACGCGCCTGAAGCTGCTCGTGGTGGATGACGAGCAGAGCATCGTTGACTTCATTCGCCTGGGCATGCGCTATGAGGGCTTTCAGGTCGAGCAGGCAGGTGATGGCTACATTGCGCTCGATCTCGCCCAGCGCCTGCGCCCCGACGTGATCATCCTCGATGTGAGGCTGCCGACGATGGATGGCCTCGAGGTTTGCCGTCGCCTGCGCCAGAACGAGGCGACCGCCGACATCCCGATTCTGATGCTGACCG
>JBDTAI010000365.1:0-12904 GCA_039924685.1 Ktedonobacterales bacterium | reverse complement strand
CGATAAGCTGGATCGCTCCTTTCTGGGCTTCCTCCACTTCGTCTGTGCGCTCGTTTGGTTGCGGTGAGGGTCCTGGTCAAATGTCAACAGAACCTAGCTAGCGCATCTCCTGCATGGCGCTTTCTTCGGCGATACCGTTCAACATATTGGGAAGCGAGGACCGCCGATGCTGATCACCCTCATCACTCCAGCCGTCACAACGTGGAGCCACGCCGCTTGAGCAGTCCCATTGGCTCGACAATACGTTCACTATGTGCGCCGCAGGGACTACAGGGATAGTGCACGTCCGATGACATCCCGAAACACCACCTCTGACCCAGCCACAGGCATGTTGTATCCATCTGCGCCAGACGGGCAGGGTGAGCGTTAAACTGCTCACCCTGCCCGCAAACGACACAATGACTTTCCTCGACAACTACATGGGAGATAAACACGACATGGAACGTGAACGCACGACTACGCGCAAACCAGTTACGAACGCCAGTACGTCGAGCCTCACTCCTCTCGAAGAGCCGATCTACAATATCGTCGGCGAGAAAGTGGCGCTTGGCCCCGGTACCCGCGAAGAGACAATCAATCTCTTCAACCGTTCGGATAATGATTTCGCGGTGTCGATCTTCTCCGGCGATCCGCTGCGACCCGTCATCCGCGAAGCCACCGAGGCGGATTACGACCGCTATAGCAAAGGGGATGCTTCGCGTGAGGTCGGCTTTTTGATCTACGACCGCGCGACGAGCAAAGCGATAGGCGCCGTCAGCCTGCGCCACATCGATCCTGTGCGCCAGACAGCGGAGTTTGGCATCGTCATCAGCGACAAGGCCCGTTGGGGCAAGGGCTACGGCACAGAAAGCACCATCCTCATGCTGGATTACGGCTTTACCGTGCTGGGGCTGCACAACGTTCTGTTGATGACCTACGCCTACAACGAACGCGCCATCCGAGCCTACAAGCGCGCCGGATTCCGCGAGATCGGACGCTGGCGCGAGGCGATGCGGATTGGAACGCGCCATTACGACGTCCTGTATATGGATTGCCTGGCGAGCGAGTTCACCAGCCCGCTCAAGCCCGTCGTCGAATACCCGGAGTAACACACTATTGTGTGACCCCTTCTGAGTTGCTTCTCGCTTGCGTAGATGTCACCCAGGTGAAGGGAAACTACAGTACCTGGCTATCAGCCACCACCTGTGCCAGGAACAGTTGGATCGGCTGTAGGTACAGGTGGTGGAGTTGGTGTGTGCGTTGGCGTGGCTGTCGGGTGGGTTGGCGGTGTCGCGGTCGGCGCTGATGATGTCGGCGTAGGCTGCGCGCCGCCCGTATTCGTGGCGCCCGCCGTGCCGGTGGGGGTTACTCTCGGCGCCGTCGCCTGCAAAAGTGGCTGCGAGGTCGCGCCGCCTGTGCTGGCGTCAGTTGCGGTCGCTGTCGGTTGGGGTATGTTCGGCGACGCATGTGTTGTCATGAGCGGCAGGTTCAGGGCGGAAAGCGCCAGACAGACCACCAGCAAAGCGGCGTCAACCGCCAGCAGCGCCCACTTCCAGCCAGGAACATGGGGAGGAGTTGGCGCCTCACGATTAGGCGACTCGGTAGACGTCTCAACAGCGGATGTGCCAATCGCTGCGTCAGGCAGCGCCACTTCTGCACCCACAGACGGCGCCAGCGATGCGCCGCACGATGGACAACGCTCCTCAGTCAGTGTGATGAGCAGGCCACAGACAGGGCAGAGCGGAAGATCAGGTGATAGATGCGCCGAGGTGTTTTCCGGCGTTTCAGACATGCACAGTCCTCCCCAGATGGCAGTATGGGGCCAAACAAACCATAAGGCAAACAGGCGCGCGTCGCCCGGTCGCTGCGAAGGGGAATGCTGGGGAATACTCAGGCGTCCGGGTCAACGCGCTATAGATGGCCGTGAGTATACAGCTACGTAGCCAGGCTGTCAAGAAGCGACAGGGCATTGGCAGGACGATTGGGTGAAAGGGCGGCCTGCATGGATTCCCTCTTGTAGCCAGCCAATCCAGCGTGTATGCTGCTGACACAACCAGAAATGCCAGAGGTCGCAGAGGCAGAGGGAGGATCGCCGTGGATTTCGCCTATTCAGACAAGGTCAACGCGCTGCGCCAGCGGATGAGCGACTTCATGGATCGCTACGTCTATCCCAACGAGCCGACCGTCAAAGACCAGATCGCCGCGTCTGGCAATCCCTTCCACCATGCCGAGATCGTTGACGAGCTAAAGGCGAAGGCCAGGGCCGAGGGTCTCTGGAACCTCTTTCTGCCCAACAGTGAATATGGCGCTGGATTGACCAACCTGGAGTATGCGCCGCTGGCTGAAATCACCGGACGTGTGACCTGGGCGCCCGAAGTCTTCAATTGCAACGCGCCCGATACCGGCAATATGGAGATTCTGGCGCAGTTCGGCACGGCAGAACAGCAGCGCCAGTGGCTGCAACCACTGCTCGACGGCGAGATACGTTCGGCATTTGCCATGACCGAACCTGATGTAGCCAGCTCCGACGCCACCAACATCCAGCTTACCATGCGCCGCGAAGGTGACGAGTATGTGCTGAACGGGCGCAAGTGGTGGATCTCTGGCGCTGGGCGACCACGCTGCAAAATCATGATCGTGATGGGCAAGACAGCCCCTGACAATCCTGACACTCACCGCCAGCAGAGCATGATCCTCGTGCCGATTGACACGCCCGGCGTCGCGGTTGTGCGCAACCTGCCCGTCTTTGGTTATATCGAGAACGAGACCCACTGCGAAGTGACGTTCGAGGATGTGCGCGTGCCGGTGGGCAATCTGCTGGGTGAGGAGGGCGGCGGCTTCGCCATCGCCGAGGCGCGGCTGGGACCAGGACGCATCCATCACTGCATGCGCTGCATCGGAGCCGCGCAACGCTGCCTTGAGTTGATGTGCGAACGCGTCTCATCGCGGGTAGCATTTGGCAAGCCGCTGGCGCAACAGGGCGTGATCCAGACGTGGATCGCAGAGTCGGCCAGCGAGATCGAGCAGGCGCGATTGCTGACGCTCAAAGCCGCATGGATGATAGACACAGTGGGCAAAAAATCGGCGCAGACCGAGATCGCCATGATCAAGGTGATCGCGCCAAATGTGCTGACTCGCGTGGCCGACCGCGCCATTCAGGCATTCGGTGGCGCCGGGGTGAGCGACGACTTCCCGCTGGCTGGCCTCTATGCGGCGGGGCGTGTGTTGCGGCTGGCGGACGGTCCCGACGAGGTGCATAACCGCAGCATCGCCCGCGCGCTGTTGCGTCAGTATGGTCAGCAGAGGCAGTGAGGAGCAAGCGACGATGCAACCATCTGATGATCAACAGCCGGGCTCGACGACATCTCCCGTTGCGGATCCAGCGCCGATGGACCCCCGCAAGCCCGATACGACACGGCTCTACACCTTCCTCTGTGAGCATCTGCTCTCAGACGATGAGGCCACCACGCAGCCGCTATTGGCTGTCGAGTTGCTGCCATTCGGCTACTCGAATCTGACCTATCGCGTGCGGCTGGGTCAGCGTGAACTGATCCTGCGCCGCCCGCCGGTAGGGGCCAACGTCAGGTCAGGCCATGACATGAGCCGCGAATATCGTGTGCTGTCGGCGCTGACGCCGATCTATACGCGAGTCCCGCGTCCGCTGGTCTACTGCGACGATCCAGCAATCTTTGGCGCCCCGTTCTATGTGATGGAGCGCGTGGAGGGCGTGATCCTGCGCCGCCCGCTCCCCGATGGCCTATCGCTGGCGCCGGAGACGATCCGCGCTGTCTCGGAGGCGTTCGTAGACAACTTTGTGGCGATCCATGCGCTCGACTGGGCCAACACCGACCTGAAGCAACTCGGCCACCCAGAGGGCTACACGCAGCGCCAGGTGGCAGGCTGGCGAGAGCGTTATGCCCGCGCCCGCACCGAGGATATTCCAGGCATCACACAGATCGAGGCATGGCTCGATGAGCATATTCCCTCCCGGAGCGACGCCGCGCTGATCCACAATGACTACAAGTACGACAACCTGATCCTCGCTCCGCAGCACCTGCCGACCATCAATGCGGTGCTGGATTGGGAGATGGCGACGCTGGGCGATCCGCTCACCGACCTTGGGACCACGCTCGCCTACTGGATCGACCCGAACGATCCAGGCGAGCGCCATGACGGATTGCTGGATGATGGGCTGACGACACTGCCAGGCAATCTCTCCCGCTCCGACCTCGCGCAACGCTACGCCACACAGAGCCGGCGCGACCTGGGCGAGATCGTCTTCTACTTCGTCTTTGGCCTCTACAAGAACACAGTAATCGCCCAGCAGATTCATGCGCGCTATGTGAAAGGGCTGATTCCCGATCCACGCTTTGGGCGCTTCCTGCCAGCGATCCATGCGCTGACGACAACCGCCCTGCGTGCCATCGAAAAGAATCGGATAGACGAGCTGGGTTGATCGTCGGTCAACCGCTAGATAGAGGGGATAGCGCAGATGAAAGCGGTGTTGTGTCGGGCCTATGGGCCACCGGAGCAGCTCGAAGTGGCGGAGGTCGCCGCGCCAATACCAGCCGCCGGACAGGTGGCCGTCGCGGTGAAGGCGGCGGGCGTCAACTTCCCCGACACACTGATTATCCAGGGCAAATATCAGTTTCAACCGCCGCTACCCTTCACGCCGGGGAGCGATATAGCAGGCATCGTCAGCGCCGTTGGCGGCGGGGTGACGCACCTGCACGTCGGCGATCATGTCGCAGGCTTCACTGGCGCAGGTGGCGCCTTCGCCGAAGCGGTGGTCTGCGATGTGAGCAAGGTGATCCCGTTGCCACCCGGCATTGCCTTTGCGACAGCCGCCGCGTTTGGTCTGACGTACAGCACTGCCTACTATGCGCTACACGACCGCGCGCAGATGCAGGCGGGCGAGACGTTGCTGGTGTTGGGCGCGGCAGGTGGCGTGGGGCTGGCGGCGGTGGAACTTGGCAAGAAACTGGGCGCGCGTGTGATCGCCGCCGCATCGAGTGATGAGAAGCTGGCGGTCTGCCGCGAATATGGCGCCGATGAGACCATCAACTATACCACCGACGATCTGCGCGAACGCATCAAGACGCTGACAGGTGGCAAGGGTGTAGATGTTGTTTGCGATCCGGTAGGCGGCGTCTATGCCGAACCGGCGCTACGCGGCATGGCATGGAACGGGCGCTATCTGGTGATCGGCTTCGCGGCTGGCGATATTCCGCGCATCCCGCTCAACCTGACGCTGCTGAAAGGCTGCTCCATTGTCGGCGTCTTCTGGGGTGAGTTCACCACTCGTGAGCCGCAACACAACGCCGCCAATCTGCGCCAACTCGTCATGTGGCTATCTGAAGGAGCCATCAAGCCGCGCATCTCCGCCACCTATCCGCTTGCCGAGGTGGCCTCCGCGCTCAACGACATCCTCGACCGCAAAGTCACCGGCAAGGTGGTTCTGGTCACTGAGGCAAGCTGATATTCTCCAGCCCGCCTGCGCGGGCTTTGTGCCGCGCAAGCGCCAAAAGGCGCGGGTTTACCCGCTGGCCACCACACAGGTAGAGCGATCTCCGCATGAGCACACCCGCACGCCGCCAGTATCTCGACATCAAGGCGCAGCACCAGGATGCGTTGCTGGCTTACCAGATCGGTGACTTCTTCGAGTTCTTTGATCAGGACGCCCATACCGTCGCCCATGAGTTGCAGATCGCGCTCACTGGCCGGTCGTATGGGCCAACTGAGGTGGCGCCACTCGCGGGTGTGCCAGTGCATGCCTTCGGAAACTACGTGGCGCGACTGGTGGCGCGTGGCTACAAAGTCGCCGTCTGTGAGCAAACCAGCCCACCGGGACATGGGCTGGTGCGGCGTGAGGTGACGCGCGTGCTGACACCGGGCGCCACCGTGGAGCCAGGGATGATCCCCGTCACCCGCGACAACTATCTTGCCGCGATTGCCTTCGGGCGGCGCGATCCCGCCACGGATATGCCGCGCAGTGTGGGGCTGGCCTATGTGGATGCCAGCACCGGCGCGTTCGCCTGCGCTCAGTGGTCAGGCGCGGGGCTGGCCCATACTGTGCAGGCCGAGTTGCAGCGCATCACACCTGCTGAAACACTCTTAGCCGATCATCTGGCCCATGCGCCCAACAGTCAATCCGCCGCCGAGGTCGCCTGGACCGAGCCATTCCTCGTCAGCTACTGCCCCGACGACGCCTTCGATCCTGAGAATGCGCGCATCCACCTCTGCCGCCACTTTGGCGTTCCCACGCTCGGCTCGTTCGGCTGCGACGATCTGCCGCTGGCGGTTGCAGCGGCGGGCGCGATTCTGGCGTATCTCGAACGCATGAATAGGCCGCTCACCCGGTTGCTCACGGGCCTGCGCACCTATGACACTACCGACTATGTGGAGATTGATGGCCGCAGTTGGCGCGCACTGGAGGTCGTCGAGCCAGCGCATGTCGCTCCAGCGCCACCACGCTGCACGCCGAATGCGCAGCGAACTTCAGCGTCGACTCGCCCCGTCACCCTTCTTGGCGTCCTGGACGCTACACGCACGGCGATGGGCGCCCGCCTGCTGCGCCGCACGCTGCTCCATCCGTTGCGCGACCGATTGACCCTTGAAGAACGGCTCGATGCGGTGGCGGAATTGCATGAACGGCCGGCAGTGCGTGAACGGCTGGGCGCAGCGCTCGATGGCCTGGGCGATCTCGAACGCCTCACCGGGCGCATCGTGCAGGGCGTGGCTGTCCCACGTGAGTTGTATGCGCTGGCGGCAGGGCTGGCGCGAGTACCAACGCTGACCGAGGCGCTCCAGAGTTCCACGGCAGGCACGCTTTGCCGGACGCAGGCGGCGCTCGATCCCTGTATGGAGGCGCGTGAGTTGATCTTGCGCGCGGTGGCCATGCCGGGATCAGGCGACGGACGCACGCTGCAACCCGGCTATCATGCCGAACTTGATGCGCTTGTAGCATCGGTCGCCGACGCCCGCCAGTGGATCGCCGCGCTGGAAGCCGTGGAGCGCGAACGCACCGGCATACGTTCGCTCAAGGTTGGCTTCAACAAGGTTTTCGGTTACTATATCGAGGTCTCGAAATCCAACGTTGCGCGGACTCCAGCCGACTATCAGCGCCGCCAGACCCTCTCGACCGGCGAACGCTATGTGACCGCCGACCTCAAGGAGCGTGAGGCGCTGGTTCTGAGCGCTGAGGAGCAGATTACGGCGCTGGAGCGCACACTGTATTCGCAGGTGTTGAGCGAGCTTGGCGCGTGGCAGGTGCGACTGCGGGCAACTGTGGCCGCGCTGGCGCAGATCGATCTCTGGCTGGCGCTGGCTGAGGTAGCCGTAGCGCGCAACTATACGCGCCCGGAACTGAGCGACGGCACTGAGCTAGAGATCATCGGTGGACGCCATCCTATCGTTGAGGCGACGCTGGATGGCGCCGAGTTCGTCCCCAATGACACGCAGCTCGACACACTGGAAACCGACGCGGGCGCGCGGATGTTACTGCTGACCGGCCCCAACATGGCGGGCAAATCCACCTATCTGCGACAGGTGGCGCTTATTACGCTGCTGGCGCAGATAGGCTCGTTCACACCTGCCAAACGGGCGCGTATCGGGCTGGTGGACCGCATCTTCACACGTGTCGGCGCGGAAGATGATCTGGCGCGCGGGCTGAGTACCTTCATGCTGGAAATGGTGGAGACGGCCTACATCCTGCGGCACGCGACACCGCGCAGCCTGGTGGTGCTGGATGAGGTGGGGCGGGGCACCAGCGCCGGGGACGGCATCGCCATCGCTCAGGCGGTGGTAGAGCATCTGCATGCGCAGGTGGGGGCGCGCACCCTCTTCGCTACGCACTATCACGAACTGGCGCGGCTGTCTGCGACATTGACCCAACTGCGCGTCGCCTGCATGGCGGTGGCCGAGCGCGATGGGCAGGCGATCTTCCTGCATCGCGTGCTGCCCGGTGTTGGCGACTCCAGCTATGGGGTGCAGGTGGCGCGCATGGCAGGGTTACCCACCAGCGTGACAGCACGCGCCGCTGGATTGATCATGCAGCAGGCTGACGTACCAGCGCCGCTCGCCCGCATTGCTGAGACAGCGACGGCCTACGCGGCTTCTACGCCTGTTCCCGAAAACGAAGCGGCGCCTGAGCCGTCGGCGCTCCACGCCACATCCAACCACCAGACTGAGTATCAGGACGAAGCAGTGGATGATACACAGGAGAGGCCGACACGCGAGTTGGCATTGGCGCTTGCCAGCCTGAATATTGCGGCCATGACGCCGCTCGACGCCCTCAATCTGCTCTTTTCACTTCAACAACGCGCGCTCAGCCTGCTGCGTCTGCCTCCAATGCAAGAGATACCGGCCATCGCCGCGCCTGCCGCAACGGATGCCCAGCAGGGCAAGTAGTATAAGGGAGTCGTATCCATGAGGAGTGGCGCATGGCGCATCGCGGGGATGTAAGCGAAGAACAGGCTGGCGCCGGCCGTATTCGTGAACTGCCGCCAGAGGTGGTGGAGCGCATCGCGGCTGGCGAGATGATCGAGCGCCCGGCGTCGGTTGTGCGTGAGTTGATAGACAACGCGCTGGATGCAGGCGCCACGAGCATACGTATCGAGCTGCGCGAGGGCGGCCTCCGGTTGATCCGCGTCGCCGACGATGGCAGTGGTATCCCAGGTGACGACCTGGAACGCGCCTGTCAACCGCATACCACCAGCAAGGTGCGCAGCCTGGCCGATCTGGAACATATCACTACACTGGGCTTTCGTGGCGAGGCGCTGGCCAGCATCGCCGTCGTCGCTGAACTGACGCTGGCGAGCGCCTTCGATGCAAGCGGCGTCGGTGAGGTGATCACGCTGCGCCCCGGCCAGCCAACCGGGCGGGAACATCTTTCGCGTGGGCGGGGAACCACTGTTACCATACGACGACTATTTCAGCAGATGCCTGCGCGTCGCGCGCTGTTGCGTGGCCCTGGCGCCGAAGCCGGACGCATCCTGGCGCTTGTGCGCGCCTATGCGCTGGCGCATCCTGCCGTGTGCTTCACGCTGACGGATGATGGCGCATTGCTGCTCCAGACGCCTGGAACCGATCTGACCGCGACTGTGCCGGCGCTCTATGGGGCGGACGTAGCGCATGGATTGCTTCCGCTGGCGCACACACAGCTAACGGGCGCCGAACTGGATGGCTTCGTCACTGCCCGCGCATTCAGCTTCGCCACCCGCGAGCATGTCTTCCTCGTCGTCAATGGACGCCCCATCGTCAATCGCGCGCTGCTGGCCGCCGCTGAAGCCGGGTATCGTCCGCTGCTGCGCAAGGGACGACATCCGCTGCTGATCGCCCACCTGAATATAGACACCGACCGTGTGGATGTGAACGTCCATCCGGCGAAGGCTGAGGCGCTGCTACGTGACGAAACAACGCTGGCGGCAGCGCTCCGCCAGGCAATCCATGATGCGCTGGGCAGCGCACCTGCTGATGTCACCACAATGACGAGCCGACCAACTGCGCCGCGCTTCACCTATCCGATGCAACTGCATCTGCCCGCGCCACGTATGGCACGTCGGCGCGGATTGCGTGTACGCGAAGGAAAGGCGCGTTATGGTGGAGTTGGCAGTCTGCCACTTTGGCGGAACGAGTACGATGAGTCGGCTGCACAGGAACTGCCGGAGCTTGAGCCGCTGGGACAATTCGATAATACGTTGATCGTGGCGCAATCGCCACAGGGGAAGCTCTTCCTTGTCGATCAGCATCGCGCCCATGAGCGCATCCTCTATGAGCGGCTGCTGCGTCAGCGCGTGCCAACAGCGCAGACGGATCAGGCTGAAGGTGATGGCGATATAGCGTTTGTGACGCCAGAGGCGCCACTACCGGGCCAATTACTGCTGGAGCCGTTGCTGGTGGAGTTGACCCCTGCGCAGGCGGAGACACTCTCGGCGCGGCTGGTAGAGCTATCCGAGTTAGGATTGGAGTGCCAGCCATTCGGCGGCAGTGTGTTTCTGGTGCGCTCACTGCCTAACATCCCAGGCGCCGTGCAAAGCGCCACCGCATTCGTTCAGACGCTGGCGCAGGATGCCGCTGAGGAAGTTGATGACTGGCTCGATGCTGTCTGTGTCTCGCTCGCCTGTCGTTCCGCCATCCGACGTGGGCAGCCGCTGACGCTTGCCGAGCAGCGCGCTCTATTGGCAGACCTGCACGAGACGAGCGCCGCTGCTGTCTGCCCGCATGGCAGTCCGCTCGTTGTCTACTACAGCCGCGAGTTGCTCACGCGCCTATTTGAGTGGTGATTGCAAATGGGATACAAACTAGCTCAACCCCAGGCGGCTGCGCGCCTGCTCCAGCGTGTCGGCGCCACTGTGACTGAGGATGTTGAAGAGCGTCTCTGGAGCCGCCAGATTTGCAAGCAGCGTCAGCAATTCGTCGCGCGTTTCGGCTGGCAGTGGTATTTGCGCGATGCGCTCGGCGGTCGCCAGCGCCGTTCGACGCTGATGTCTTTCTTCAGCGCACTCTGCGGCCAAAGTTCGTAGGCATCGGTGTTGAGTACTCGTGTCAGTGGCGCCCCTATAAACGGATCACATCATAGACGCAGGTGAGCCGTTCTATCCCATACGTATCCCAAGTCGCTCACGCCTGCCCCAACCGTAGTTCTTCATGCGTTGGCAGGCGCCCTGCCAACGGGCCTGCCAATTCGCGCGCAAGCTCACTATAAGCTGCAACCTGCCGTTCGCGTTCGGCGTCGCGCCAGCCAAGTTCAGCGGCCATCAGCGCGGCCACCTCCTGCGCTACACCCACCCCGCGCAGGCGATCCAGCACCGCCAGATGGGTGCGCCGAACAAGCACATCGGCCAGCGTCAGCGCCAGTTCTGCGCGACACGCTTGCACAACCTCGGCGCGGATCACTGGCAGATCGGCGATCAGGCGTTCGCCCAGGTCCGGCTCCTCCTCCACCAGCGTCAACACATCCAGCGCCTCGGTTCCATAGGAGCCGCCGAGATGCGCGATCACCTCAGTGTCGAGGCCAAGCGCCATCCCGCGCTCGTACACGATCAGGCGCGCCTCGGCCCAGCCCCATGCGCCAATCAACTTGAGGCGCCTGGTGGGGTGAGCAGGCTGGCGACCCTCACGCGCATCAATGCGGTCCAGCGTCTCCTCAGCCATACGCCGATACGTGGTTAGCTTGCCGCCGGAGATCGAGAGCAGGCCATTGGAGCCTTCTACCAGCGCGTGCGTGCGCGAGAGCCGCCGTGTCGCCAGTGCGGCGTGTATGCCCGTGGCGCCATGCAGTTCAAGCAACGGGCGGTAGCCTGCATAGGTGGAGATGATGTCAGCGCGTGTCACTTTGCGGCGTAGATAGCGGTTGAGATGGTTCAGCAGATATGCAATATCGTCGTCGTTGGCCGCTGCCGGTCCCACGCGAGGCATTGCTGTATCGGTTGTGCCGACGAGCACACGCGAGCGCCAGGGAACGAGGAAGATGATGCGCCCATCCTCGGTTTCTGGCAGCACTATCGCCTCACCTGCGGTCTCCTGCGCTACCTGTTCCACCTGCATCGCTGGCATATCCAGCGTCTCGCGTGCAAAGACGAGATGCGCGCCTTTGCTGGGGACGATGCGCAACTGTGGTGCGCTCTCCTGTGCCAGCCGTTCCGTCACCTCAGCCCAAACGCCGGTAGCGTTCACGATATGGCGGGCGTGGATCATCATTGTATCGCCTTGCTGTTTCGTCAGGTGATGCGAGGCGCCCTGGGCAGTAGTAGCATCGCGCAGAGTATCGCGCACATAGGCGCCGACGATATGGCCATCCTCCAGCGCGAATCCCGTCGCCTCGCAGTAGTTCGCGGTCAGTGCGCCAAGCGCGACTGCCGTGCGCAGAACCGCCAGCGTCAGGCGGGTATCATCGGTCTGGGCGTCATAGTAGAGGAATCCCCCGTTGATACCACCCGGCAGCAGCATATGGGCGCGCATTTGTGTTTCAGCCCGGCTCAGACGGCGATGCGGCGCAATATTCTCGCGTCCGGCGAGACGGTCATAGAGGGTGAGGCCGGTATCGAGGATGGCGCCGAGGCCCAAGCCGAACGGCGGCGCGACCGGCAGGCCGACAGGATGGCGCGAGTCTTTATAGAGCGGCAGCACAAAGGCTAATGGATGGACAAGGTGTGGCGCGATACGCAACAGGTGACCCCGTTCGATCAATGCCTCGCGCACCAGTGGAACATCAAACTGCGGCAGATAGCGAATGCCGCCATGAACCAGCTTGGTGGACCAGCTACTTGTGCCGCTGGCAAAGTCTCCCCGCTCGATCAGCCCGACGCGATAGCCACGCGTCGCCGCATCGAGCGCGATCCCGGCGCCGGTGATCCCGCCACCGATCACCAGGATGTCGAGCGGAGCCGCTGCCATGCGCGCAAGATGCAACGCGCGGGTTGCCGCCGAGAGTTCTACATGCTTCATTGGGTGGTCGTTCTGTGCCGCCAAAGTCACCATTCCTGCCACTTTCTAGTGCCTGCTCACCAGTGAGATCGCCACGAATACCGCCTGCCATACACTTGATCTTATCACAGCATGGCGCGGGTCAAGTGAGACATTCTTCCTGTAATAGGGAAGGCTTTTGGAAGAATTTGGGCGTCCACACGACGACGCGCTCTTGTGCCATACTGGTAAGCGGACGCCAGAGGAGTGTAGAAAGGCAACCCGATGACAACCTCGATCCATTCAACCAATACAGATAGCATGGGGCAGACAGGGGAGCAGCGGCGCAACGCATTGAGCGATGACGCCTATCGCCGCGATCTGGGCGATGGCTTGCTGCTACGCTGGTCCACCGCCGAGGACACAGAGCGGCTGGCCGAGTTCTATAGCTGGGTCTTCCGCGATACACAGCAGTCGCCACAGAATATGCGCATCATCGCCTGGGTGCGCGACATGATGA
>JBDTAI010000364.1:0-2811 GCA_039924685.1 Ktedonobacterales bacterium | reverse complement strand
GGCGGAGCGCGCATGCGAGGTGGCGCTGGTCTACACCGCCTATCAACAGGCGCTCGCTGTGCGTGGCGACCCCGATTTTGGCGATGTGATCCGGCTGGCGGTGCAGTTGCTGCGCGAGCAGCCTGACGTACTTGCTGAGGTACGCGCCCGTTACCAGCATGTGCTGGTTGACGAGTTCCAGGACATCAACCGCGCTATGGGCGTGCTGCTGCATACGCTGGCGGGCGCGGATGGGCCACTGTGGGCGGTGGGCGACGCCGATCAGGCGATCTATCGTTTCCGGGGCGCCGCACCCGCCAACCTGACCCGCTTCACCACCGACTACGCCAATGCGCAGGTCGTCACGCTGCGGCGCAACTACCGCTCAGTTCCCGACATTGTGGCGGCGGCCTCTGCCTTCGCCGAGGCGTTTCTGACTTCCCCATTGAACGACGATCCGGTGCGGCGCTCACTGCAAACGTTGCAGGCCATCCGTCCAGCGCAGACTGAGCCAGGCGTATCGCTGGCCGTCGCGCCCGACGAAGCCGCCGAACTGGCAGGACTGGTAAGCGCCATTCAGCAGCGGACACGGGCGGGATATGCGCCTGGCGATCAGGCGGTGCTGTGCCGCACACGGCGACAGGTGACGCGCATCGTGGCGGCGCTACACGCGTCGGGCATGCCGGCGTATGTGCCGGCTCCGCTGCTCGAACAATCGCTGACCAAAGATGTGCTGGGTGTGGTGGCGCTGCTGGCTGAAGCGAGCGGGACTGGTCTCCTGCGCGCCGGATCGCTGCCAGACCATCGCTTCTCGCAGGCCGACGCACAGGCGTTGCTGGCGGCTGCGCATCAACGTGGCGTCTCGCCACCGAAGCTACTGGCATCACTGGCGCGTGGCGCAGAGGATGGGGCGACCATCGAGGGGCTTACTGATGGTGGCCGCGCAGGGCTGATACGACTCTATGCGCTATTGGGCGAGCTACGGCGCGCGCCCGATGTGGCGACAGGGCTGGCGCGCTATATCTTCAGTCTGACGACGCTGGGGCGCAATACCCTGATCAACCCTCCACACATCACAAGCGAACGCGCTGTGCAACTGGCGCGGCTACTGGCTCTCGCCCGCGCCTTCGATGATCAACATGCTGATCGTCAGGCAGTGGCGCAAGCTGCGGCGCCAACGGTGGAAGAAGCCGACGATGACGCCGCAACACTGGCTTCAACCCGGACGGCGCGACAGGCACGACACATGGCAGGCGCCGACTGGGCGGGCTTTCTCGATTATGCGCGCATCCTGCTGACATTGCGCCACGATGTTGGGGCGGCTGCCGAGGAACGCCTGCACGAAGCGCAAGATGCCGTGCGCGTGCTCACGGTGCATGGCAGCAAAGGGCTGGAGTTTCCCATCGTGTATCTGCCGATGCTGGTGAACCGCCGCTTCCCCACATCGCGCCGCGCCAATCCAGCGCCAATCCTGCCGGGACTGGTGGACGATGAAGCCCACACGGCGCCCGGCGCATCCGGCGAAGACACACATCTTGCTGAGGAAGCCTGCCTGTTCTATGTCGCGCTCACCCGCGCCCGCGACGAGGTGATCCTCAGCTATGCGCGCCGCTATGGACGCGCCGCCTATCGCGTCTCGCCCTTCCTTGCGCCCATCGAGCATGGACTGAAACATCATCTGCATCGCCTGCGCTGGGACACGCCAGATGCTACATATGCTACATATGCTACATATGCTACATATGCTCCTATGACGAGCGAGGCATCAGATGCGGGACAAGACATGCAGCACGCGCCGCCAGTTGCGCCGCAGGTGAACAGACAATACCCGCGCCATCTTGAGACCAGCGGCGAGGCGGAAAACACCGAGGCGGCGATCAATCTCGCTGCGCTCGAAACCTACCAGCGTTGCCCCCAGCAATATGCCTACCGCTACGTCTATGAACTGCGACCGGAGCAGCCCGGCATGACAGCATTACGACGTGGCCTGCGTGAGATGCTAGGCGCGCTGCACGAGCGTTTTGCGACAGCACAGTCGCAGGCAATTCCTGGCAGCAAGCGACGTAAACGCAAACACCAGGAGCCGTCGGATGACTTTCTTTCGCTCGATGAGGCGCTGGCGGCCTTCGACCAGCACTGGACACAGGCGGCGGGCGGCGCAGCGAACGCTCCAGTGTCCATCAGCGATCCGGCTCACGCGGTCTATCTGCGCTATGGTCGCCAGATGACCGAGCGCGTCTGGCGCAACCTGCTGAACCGCCTGCAACGCCAACAACAGCTACAGCAAGCGCCAGCCGATGGGCAGCGTCAAGGACAGTCTGAGACAGCGACGCTCACGGCGCCCACGCTGGGAGTAGGCGTCGAGCGACAGGTGACGGCGCAATTTGCAGGGCAGCTTGTCGCAGGTGTGATAGATTACGTTGAGGAGGCTGACAACGCCGCTACAGGTGACGCCGCAGGTGACGCTACGCCCGGCAGATTCGTGCGTTTCGGCGCCGGGCGGCAGGCGGGCGAGCCGACGCTACGCGACCTCTTCTATCTGCGCGCCGCCGAACAATCTGGACAAACTGGCGCCGATCAACGCGATCAGTCAGCCCGGCAGCGTGCCACAGCGCATCACTACAGTCTGGCGACCGGCGAGGTAGTTCCACTTACGTTGAGCCAGCGCCAGATCGAGCGGTTGGAGCGCGAGGCCGAACAAGCGCTCAACGGACTCTTACGCGCCGTCTATCCACCGAAGCCAGAGCCGCGTTCCTGCCAGAACTGTCCCTTCCTGCTGATCTGCCCAGGATGACCTCTCTCCCAGCCTCTCTGCGGCGCGGGGAGAGGACA
>JBDTAI010000363.1:0-12710 GCA_039924685.1 Ktedonobacterales bacterium | reverse complement strand
CACGCTGATGCGCAGCGCCGACGACTGGTTCGCTCCCGTCGAGCGGCTGTGGGAACAGTATAGAAAGAGCGTTGATCTCAGTCTTTGGCAGCGGCTCAACTTCCAACAGGGAGTCCTGATGCAAAGCCCAGCGCCGGGGCATCTGGTGATTTACAATGCGTCGGGGTCCAATCTGGCCTCGGCGGTGATCGAGAGCGCCACGCTGCCCCTCATCAACGGTGTACAGCCCCAATCCCTTGTGTTAGACCACACGCTCTACTGGTATCGAGCATCCTCGGCGGATGAGGCGCACTATCTGAGCGCACTGCTCAACGCGCCCTGCGTGGACGCCGCCATCAAGCCCTATCAGACCTATGGGACGATGGGCGCACGCCACGTTCATCGCCGCCCGTTCGAGGTGTGCGCGATGGCGCCGTTCGATGCGGGCAATGCCGATCACCTGCGGCTGGCGGCGCTGAGCCGTGAGGCGCATGCGATGGTGGCCGCGCTGGGCGCGGGGTTGGCAGGTGGGGGAGTCGTGGCGGCGCGCAAGCTGGCGCGGCAGGCGGCGCATACGGCCATTGTCGAGATAGACGCCATCGCGCAACGGCTGCTGGGCTTGCCGGGCGTTGCTTCCAGCGATACGGGGGAGACAGCGGGCGACGCAGCGATAGAGGCGGATGACGGCGAGTAGTTGCGTCAGGCGGGATTATAGCTGACCAGGCGACAGCATGAGCAGGTCATACAGGCTGCGCCAGTAGACCTCATCTGTGAAGCCGAGGCGCCTGTGCCGTCAGTCTTCCAACAGGCCCCGGCGCATCGCGTATTTGACCAGTTCGGCGCGACTGTGCAGGTTGAGCTTGTCCATGATGTGCGTGCGATGGGTGTCAACCGTCTTGGGGCTGATGAAGAGTCGCTCGGCGATCTGGTTGTTGGTGTGGCCCTCAGCCACCAGCTTGAGGATTTCGCGCTCACGCTCGGTCAGCGCGCTATAGCTGTCGCGCTCCTCGCCGGAACGCACGCGCTGCAAGTAGTCGCCGACCATCATGGATTGCGCCGAAGGCGAGAGGTAGAAGCGCCCAGCGGAGACAACACGGATCGCCGAGATCAGTTCAGTGTCGGCGGCTTCCTTGAGGATATAGCCCGCCGCACCCGCGCGCAGCATCTGGAAGAGGTACTCCTCGTTCTCGTGCATCGTCAGCGCCAGCACGCGCGTCTCCGGCACAAGCCGCTTGACCTGCCGGGTCGCTTCGATGCCATTGCACTCCGGCATGGTGATGTCCATCAGGATCACGTCAGGCTGGAGCCGCTGCGCCTCGTTGATTGTCTGGCGTCCGTCGCTGGCCTCGCCGATCACCTCGATGTCGGGCTGGGCGTTGAGCATCATGCGTAGCCCGGCGCGCAGGATGGTATGATCGTCGGCCAGCAAGACGCGAATCTTCGCCGTCTCCGGCCTGGGGAGACGAGGCGCGCTTGCCGCTGCGATGTTGGAACGCTCACGCTGTTGGCTATCTTCGTTCATGCTCGTGTTGTCTATCCATCCAATTCTGCTGATTGCTTATGCTGACTGCGCCGCTGGCTGCATCGCCGACCGTAGCGAGGATCGCAACGGGATCGTCACCTCGATGGTGACGCCCTGATCCAGCTGCGACTGAATAGTGAGCGCGCCACCCACCAACATCGCGCGCTCCTGCATGCCTGCCAGACCCAGGCCGCGATCCTGCCAGGGCTTTTTCAGCGTTGCCTGAGCATCGAAACCTACCCCGTTGTCGCGCACAATCACAGACAGGCGTTCCGGCTCCTCCATCACTGTCACCCATACCTTGTGGGCATGGCCGTGGCGGGCGGTATTGGTCAACGACTCCTGAATGATGCGATACACCGCTGTCTCCACCTCGGCGGGCAACCGTTCGCGCAGGCCGCTGGCAACCAGTTCGACCTCAACGCCACACTTCTGCTGATATTCCTTGACGTACCAGCGTAGCGCGGGCAACAGGCCCAGATCATCGAGCGCGCTTGGCCGCAGATCAATGCTGAGATTACGCACGGCGCGCAACGTCTGGTGCGCCAGCGCGCGTGTCTCGGCGATGCGCTCACGAGCGGACGCCTCCGCCACGGATTCCTCCAGCAGCGCCAGACTGATCAACAGCGAGGTAAGCACCTGGCTGGTCTCGTCGTGCAATTCGCGGGCGATGCGCTTGCGTTCCTGCTCCTGCGCATGCAGAATGTGGCTGGCGCGCGACCGCGAGAGTTCGTCAATCGCCTCGAGCATCGTGTTGAACGTGATGGCGAGTTGATCGGCGTCAGGGTCTTGCCCGGTGATCGGCGCTTTGTGCGTCAGATCACCTGCCTGCGCCAGCCGCATCGTCTCACGCAGCCGCGTCAGTGGATAAAGCGCCAGCTTGAGCAGGATGTAGTTGATGATCACGCTGACGAGCAGACCCGCGACGACAAACGCTACCAGCGCCATCACGCCGTTCGAGCTTTTCAGGCGCGTCGCCAGATACGTCCCCATCGTGGCTCCAAGCAGAATGACGAGGCTGTTGGCGAACAGCACCTTATAGAGCAGCGGCCACGCCAGCACACGTTGCAGCCGCAGCGATGAAGAGAAGAAACTCCCCGCTCCGCCGAATCGCTGGTGCGCAGGCTGGCCGACAATGCTGTTCTCGCTCATGGGCGCGCTCCAGAGGGAATACTCCACACTAGGGGACACACCCGACATTGTATCACGTCTGCATCATGTTACGCGGTAGTGATGTTGGCGGCGGGACGTAGTCCCAACTCCTCAATTGCCTGTTCGCGCATGATATATTTCTGGATTTTGCCGGTAATGGTCATCGGGTAGCCATCCACAAACTTCCAGTAGCGCGGAATCTTGAAGCTGGCGATCTGGCCCCGACAGAAGGCGATCAGGTCATCCTGCGTTGCGCTTTGGCCATCCTTCAGCTTCACCCAGGCCATCAGTTCCTCACCATATTTCGCATCTGGCACGCCAATGACCTGCACGTCGGCGATGGAGGGATGCGTATAGAGGAACTCCTCGATCTCGCGGGGATAGACATTCTCGCCGCCACGGATCACCATGTCTTTGAGCCGTCCGACGATGTTGACATAGCCGCGCTCATCCATCATGGCGAGGTCGCCAGTGTGCATCCAGCGGGCGGCATCAATCGCGCGCTGGGTGGCCTCGGCGTTCTCCCAGTAGCCCAGCATCACCGAGTAGCCGCGTGTCAGCAGTTCCCCCGGCTCGCCTGCGGGGACGATCTGCCCGGTCGTCGGGTCTACGACCTTCACCTCCACATGCGGATGAATCTGGCCGACAGTGGAGACACGCCGCTCGACCGAATCATCGAGGCGTGTCTGGAAGGAGACTGGGCTGGTCTCGGTCATGCCATAGCAGATCTCGACCTCGCTCATGTGCATCCTGTCAATCACCTCGCGCATCACCTGCACCGGGCAGGGCGAACCAGCCATCACGCCAGTGCGCAGCGTCGAGAGGTTGTAGGTGGCGAAGTCGGGGTGGGCCAGTTCGGCGATGAACATGGTTGGCACACCATAGAGCGCCGTGCAGCGTTCGGCCTGCACCGCCTCGAGCGTCGCCGCTGGCTCGAACGCCTCCGCCGGATAGATCATCGTGGCGCCGTGGGTGACGCAGCCGAGGTTGCCCATCACCATGCCGAAACAGTGATACAGGGGTACTGGAATGCAGAGCCGATCCTGATCGGTGAAGCCCTGGAGCCGCGCGACAAAGTAGCCGTTGTTGAGGATGTTGTGGTGGCTGAGGGTGGCTCCTTTGGGGTTGCCGGTCGTGCCGCTGGTGTACTGGATGTTGATCGGGTCGTCGAACTCCTGCTCGCCCTGCCGCGTCGCGAGTGTCTGCCGGCTGACCTCGCGCGCACGCTCCATGATCTCGCCCCACCCCCACATCCCCGGCGCGGGCTGCTCACCCAGGCGGACCACATGGCGCAGGCGCGGGATGCGATGGGCGTCGAGCTGCCCCGGCGCGCAATGATGCAACTCAGGGCAGAGCGTCAGCAGCATCTCGGTATAGTTGGCCGTGCGGAACTCCGGCGCCAGCACCAGCGTGGAGCAGCCGGACTGGTTGAGCGCATAGTCCAGTTCATGTAGCCGGTACGCTGGGTTGATGTTGACGAGGATCGCGCCGATCTTGGCGGTGGCGAACTGGGTGATCGTCCACTCGGCGCGGTTGGGCGCCCAGATGCCCACGCGGTCGCCTTTGCGCACGCCCAGTGCAAGCAGCCCACGCGCATAGCGATCCACCTCGTCGCGCAGTTGCGCATAGGTATAGCGCAACCCCTGCTGGCGTGAGATCAGCGCTTCGTTGGCGGGGAAGCGCGCCACGGTCCTGTCGAACATATCGCCAATCGTCAGGCCCAGCAGCGGCGTATCGTTGATGCCGCTGACATAGCTCCATGCGCCCACGCTCCTGTCGCGTGGCGTCGCCTCGCCAGTTCCGCGCCCAGTTGCTCCAGCTGCCGTCAGGTCTTTCTGCGCCATTGGCTGCCTCCCTTGTGTGGGACACGAACAGATATGCCAGAAATGTGTCTACCCGCCATTATAGCGAGATTGCGCAACTCGTGCATCCCATGCAGTGGGGGCCCGCGAGGTGTATGGTCGGAGGTCGCACGGCGGTGACGTTTGCGTAGGCGCCACGACCAGTGTTACCGCAGTCACGATCATGCAAAAATGGTAGCCGATATGCACAACGCCATCGGCTACCAGTGATTGGGATGGGCAAGGTGACTCACTCTGTGATGATATTGCCTGCCGTACTGCGCGGCCCTTTATTTGACTCGCCGCCTTTCTTGCCGATACGCGCATAGAAGTCTGGCCCTTGATTGCGCTTGGTGGATTCGCCGCCCTTCTTGCCGATCTGGGCGTAGAACTCGGAGCCTTGCTCACGGCGCACTGTATCGCCGCCCTTCTTGCCGATCTGCGAGTAGAACTCGCGGCCATACTTGGCGGCCACCGCCTGCCCGCCGCGTCGCGCCTCCGCTGTGCCTGCCACTGGACCACGCTTGCGTCTGGTTTGCCCGTTCGTCGTCATATCTACCATGCAGTGTTCCTCCGATCTGTTCTTGCGTTCAATGTTCTGTCGTCGCACGCGCAACCGGGGAATCGCGGGTCCGCACATGCGCTCCACCATGTCAGGCATACAGCAGTATGGGGACTGCAACAGCCAGGTGAACACGTATCTAGCGAGTGGCCCACGTTGCATCTTAGACGGCTGAGTCAGACGTGTAGTTACACGTGACAAGGCAGCCTGCCGAATATGGCAACCTAACATGACCTGAACATAACAGGCGCAATTCGCTCACCGTCTTTGGCTATGGGCGACGCCCGAATAGGGATGGCCGCTTCGTAAGGGTCGGTGGTATACTTTCACCGTTCCCTTTGGTGGCGCGGGGTGGAACGTAACTCATATCTAGCGGACAAAGAAGATTGAGAGCGTGCATTTGGCTGGTTCGTCATCACTGCCCGCTACATCGCCATCCATGGCGCCATCAACGTCACAGACACGATCATCGGAGGCGCCCGCCCAGCCCCTTCCGGCGCGCGTGGCGTTCAGTGATCCGCATCACCTGCTCGACCAGCATGCAACACATGCAACACATGCAACACATGCAACACATGCTCCCGCCGACACCGCCAGCGATCCAGCATGGCCACGCTGGTATGGCTTGAGTCTGCGCGCCCAGCAGTTGCGTGTCTCCGCCTCGTTCGACCGCCTGTTGGCGCCCCACGCCCTTTATGATCGTGTGCGCCCACATCCCTATCAGTTACGTGTGGTGGAGCAGGCGCTACGCGAAAAGGCGCCGTCGGTGATCCTGGCGGACGAGGTGGGACTTGGCAAAACCATCGAGGCGGGGCTGATCTACAAGGAACTGGCGCTACGCGGCATGGCGCGGTCGGCGCTGATCCTCACCCCCAAAGCCTTGCTCAATCAGTGGCAGGATGAACTGCGCGAACACTTCGATGAAGACTTTGTGTTGACCGACGAAAAGCGCTTCCGCAGCTTCGAGGAAGAGACGCATCTGATCTGTTCGCTGCCGCAGTTTGTGCGCTCGTTCGAGCGCATTGTGGCGGCGCGCACCTGGGATATGCTGATCGTAGACGAGGCGCATCTGCTGGCCAATCCCGCCTCCAAGCGACGCAAGAGCGTTGGCGAGTTGCGCGCCAGGTGGCGGTTGTTGCTGACCGCAACGCCCGTCGCCAACAAAGTGACCGACCTCTACAGCCTGATCGATCTCGTCGCGCCGGGGCGGCTGGGAACGCAGCGCGAGTTCGAGGCCGACTATGTGGCCGATCCCGGTGTGAACCGCGCACTACGCCCTGAACGCGCGCCGCAGTTGCGCGGCATCGTGCGTGAGGTGATGTGCCGCACGCGCCGCAGCGAAACCGAGATTGCCTTCGCCGGACGCACGGTGGATACCCGCAGTATTCCCGCCACCGACGCCGAAGACGCTCTGATCGCCGATATCACTGACTATCTGCGCGCGCTCTATCGGCGCACGCCCACCACGCGCCTGAATCGCGGCGCGGTGATCCGCGAGATCATGGCGCTGCAACAATCCCTCAGCAGCAGTCCACGCGCCATCGAGGCGTCGCTGCGTCGTCGCGCCGAGACGCATCCCGATGAAAAGGGTATGCTTCTGGCGCTGGCGGATCGCTGTCGCACAGTGGTGAGCGCCAAAGAGCGGCTGCTGCTGGATGCGCTCAACGAGATCGGCGACGAACCAGCGCTGATCTTCACCCTGCGGCTGGAGACGGCAGCGCGGCTGCGCGAGGTGATCCGCGCGCAGGGCCGCACAGCGGAGCAGTATGTTGGCGCGCTTGATCGGGCGGCGCGTGAGGCGCTGATTGATCGCTTCAACAACGGCGCGCTCAACACGCTGATCGCCACCGATGCGGGCGCCGAGGGTCTCAATCTTCAGCAGCGGTGCCACGTCGTCTTCAATTATGACCTGCATTGGAACCCGATGCGCATCGAGCAGCGCATCGGGCGTGTGCATCGCCTGGGCCAGACCCGCGATGTGATGGTCTTCAACTTTACCCTGCGCGACACGATTGACGACTATGTGTTGCGGCTGCTCTACCAGAAGATCAACCTCTTCACCATGACCATCGGCGCACTCGAGACGGTGCTGACCGAGACGCAGGAGGGCGAGATCGATCTCGAAGAGCGCATCCTCGAGATTCTGTTGCAGAGCGCAAACGGCGCGGAGGCACGCCGCCAGGTGGAGACATTGGGCGACGAGTTGGTCCAGGCGCATGCCCGCCAGCGCGCGGCTGAATCACTCACAATGGAGGCGCTGGGATGAGCTGGATACGCTGGCCCTGGCCACGCCGTAAAGCGTCGCAAACCACGACCACGGCAACTCGACAGTCGCCGACGGATGGCGCTGTGACGACAGTTGCGCGCAGCGAGACGGTGAGCGGGCGGTTATCCAACAGCTTCAGCAATCGTGAGCCGTGTGACGAACTGCTGCGCTTCGCCCGCGATACGCTGAACGCCCAGGGCGCGCGGGTGCGTGTGGAGGAAGATGATCTCGTTATAGCGACGCTCCCCGCAGGAGGATCGGCGCGCTATACGACAACGCTTGCCCGCGCACGCGCCGAAGATGCAACGGTCCTGTTGGCAGAGGGGAGCGCCGCGCTTACCGCGCTCTTCGATGAGGCAGCGCAGCATACGCGACTGCTGGCGCTGGACCTGGGTGACGGGGGTGATCCGGTGGCGATTGCGTTGGCCGGTGTGGCGCAGCTGGCCCCCCACTGCGGGCGCTGCGTCGGCCTGGGTGGTTCACCTGCACGACTGCACGCGACCGATACGCCCCACTGTGCCGCCTGCCCGCTACGCGATGGGCGGATCGTGCTGCGCCGGGAACCTGCCGGCCCTGCTGCGCCAAGCACCTCGTTGCAGGCGACAGTCACACGCCGCTGGGTGGCGGAGAGCATTGAATTGACGTGGCGGGTGGGCAGCAGCGACCGCCAGGGGCGACACGACGAGTGGCTGCGCATCGCCGTGGACCCCGCAACTGGCAGGGGGCTAGCGTCGCTGACGCTGGAACAGTCAACAGGCGCACAGGCCGGAGCGCTGAATCCTCCGGATTCCGCAACGTTGCGGACCGGACAGACACAGGCACAATCGCTGCTCGCACCAGCACTGGATGCCGCCAGCGTGTTCTTGCAGCAGCGCACGGCAGACGCCTACCAGCGACGCATCGCCGATGTGACGATCCAGCATGAGCGGTTGCGCCGCGAGCAGCCTGATCAGGCGCGTGAGATTACGGCTACGCTGGAACGCGAACTTGCCAGCATCGGCGAGGTCTACGCCATCGAGGTGGAGGCGCGGCTCGAAGGCGCCTGCCTGATCCGCTCGACGATGGCTGAGGTTGCGCTGACATCATCATCTTCGTCAGGGCAGGATCAGCAGGCCGTCGCTTCGCTCACTGTGGATGTCGGGCGCGGGGTCGTACTGGCGCCCACCTGCATCGTCTGCGGCAAGCCGACGCAGGTTGCAATTGTCTGTCCAAACGGCGACACCCTCTGTGGTGATTGCGCCCAGGTCTGCGCCTCATGCGGGCGTGTGCGCTGCCAGCACTGCGCCGAGGCGACGCCAGCTACTACCGCGACGCTCACTGCCTGCGCCACCTGTGGCGAGTTGACCTGCGCGGCGTGCACACATGCCTGCGACGTCTGTGGTCAGCCGCACTGTTCTGGTCATCTCTGGGCATGCAAGGGCGGCGACAGATCGCTCTGCCTGCGCTGCGCTGCGCTCTGCAAGACGTGTGATGCGCCGCTCTGCGAGGACCATATGCTGACCTGCGGTGTCTGCGAGGATGCGCTGTGTATGGAACATGCGCTGGCCTGCAAGCAGTGTGGGCAAATGCTCTGCGTGGCGCATGCCAGCCAGTGTGTGACCTGCCATGCGCCACTCTGCGCCACCCATGCGCTAGCCTGCGCAGAGTGCGGCCAGACGATGTGTACGCAGGATACCTTCGCCTGTGTAGGGTGTGGCCGCCAGTTGTGCTCATGCGCGGCTCCTACCACCTGCGCGACCTGCCAGATCACCTATTGCTCGCAGTGCCGTGGGGCGACGGATAGCTGTCCGGCGTGCCGCTCGCTGGCCGATGCGACTGAGGCCGATCTTGTGTTGTTGCAGTGCGCCGCCGAGCATAATCCGACGATCAATCCGCGCCGCTCCTGGCAGGCAGGACATAATGCCCGCGCCACCGTCTTTGTCTCGCGGGGAGTTGGCCGCCGGAGTGTCGTCGTCGTCGCGCCCGATGGCGAGATCGTCGGCACACATGCTACCGGCTGGCTGGGGAGGTAGAGGACGATGAGCGCCACACGCACGCCGCACACATCACCCACATCACCCACGTCGCAACCAGCCAATACCCCGGCAAAGCAACGCGTACGGTCGAACACGAAGACCGACGCGCCAGCATCCATACCTGCACCTGCTGCCACCGTAGCGGCTGAAGCGCCAGCGGCGCCGCGAGTGAAGCGCGCGCGCGCCAGCACAGCTGCGGCAGCCGCGAGTGGGCGGCATGCGGTTGGCGCGACCGCCGACGGAACACTGCGGCAGCGATTGACGGCGCTCTCTGCGCACGTGTTGCTGGCCGCGCCCGACGGTCAACTGCGTGCGCCAACTGATGATGCCATCGGCGCAGTGCTGGATCAAGCCATGGGAACGCCGCTCTCACCCGCCAAACGCGCATTATTGCTGGCCTCGCTGCATGGCTTCGATGCGCAGGCTGAGGCGCTACGCCTCACACCGACGCAACTAGCCGCATTCATGCCGACAACCAGCAGTGATCCACAGAAGAACCGGGCGGATGAGCAAGAGGGCGCACTGACAGTGGCGCAACTCGACGCGCTGCTCCCCAGCGCATGGCGGGATGCGGCGCGCTGGCTGCTGGAACAGGAGGGTTACGCCGTCGAACCCCTGGGCGCGGTGGATGAAACGACCACCCGCTGGCGCTGTGAGCCGCAACGCAGCGATGCGAACGGTACGCGGCAGGAAACCGGGACCGTGATTGCTTCAGTCGTGCGTTTACCCATCGGCTGGCCACTCGACGTTGGCGCCATCGAGCTTGCGGCAACTGCTGCAACGGACGTTGGCGCGAGTGGGGCCACGCAGACGCTGCTGCTGACTTCAGCGGAGGCGACGGTCGACGCGCTCATCGCGGCGCGGCGGCTGGGCGTGCGGCTGCTGGACCGTTCGGCGCTGCGTGAGCGACTGCGCGCCTACTCCACTGCCTTTCAGCGTGAGCAGCTCCAGGCCAATGAGGAGATCACGACACGCGCCAACGCCGCCATCCAGTCGCATGCCCAGTTGCTGGCCGCGCTCGCTACATTGCAACCGCCGCTGGCGCTGTTGACGCCCGACGCACAGAACGTCGGCGCGCATGGCAAGGTTAGCGGGCGCACGGCGGTGAAGAAGATGGTGGCGCAGGTCAGCGAGGCGCGGCGTATGGCGCAACAAGCGCTCATGGCCTGGGAGACACTGATGGGTGAATGGGGTGGCGCATTTGGCGAGCGGCCCGCCCGCGATGGTGGCTTGCTCCTCACCGCCGCGCCAACAGCCTATACGGCGCTGGGTGAACGTAGCAGTCATCTGGCCGAGGCGCTGGCGGCGGCGCTCACTCGGCTGGCGACAACCGCTCCTGATGGCGAACTGGGCTATGGCGTCTGGCGGCAGGCTGTGGCCGAAGAGGTGATCGCCCGCGGTGAGGCCTTGCGCTGGCGGGTGTCGGCGCTCAATCCCACCCACTGGCGAGACTTCTCTATCGCGCACGATGATGCGGCGGCGCAGGAGGTCAGCCGCGCCACCAACGCCGCCGCGCATGCCGCCACCCGCGCCGAGAAAGCCTGGGCGCAACTCGCCGAGCGCGGCGTTGTATGAGCATAAGCGACAGATGAGCGACAGACTCATGGTGTTTGACAACGCAAACGGATACTGGATCGCACGCGGTGGCTCGTGGCCTGAAGGCCACGGCTAGTCCTGAACGACAAGCAGGGCATGACCCGATCACGTTGTCAAAACGACATCAGGCCACGAACCAACACCTACGATATGTTACTCAATTGTGTTGTCAATCACCATGAGTCCGCCGTCCCCGCCCATGCTCCGGCCTTTCATCGTCGAGAGCCGCCTACACGCCTAGCGGTTAGCGACGTGCTTGTCTATCTCATAGACGGCGAAGCCCGCCAGCGCGGCGGTGAGAATCGGGTGCTTCATCACCTCGCCGAAGATGCCGGGATGGTTCTTCGCCACATGATCGTGCAACTCAGCCAGTTGCGCGGGCGTGATGCTGTTCAGGTCCATGCCTGCAAACCGCTCGGCGAACTTGTCGTGCTGCTCGTTGAGCTTGTTGATGAATTGCTGGGCAAGCTGGGCGCGGTCCGCCGGGCTGAGGCTGCCGTAGGCTTCGGTTGGCGTCTTCATATCGGCCATTGGAAATGCTCCTTCTCTTGAACCTGCACGAACATCGGGATAGCCAGCGACGAATGGCTGTTGGCTGTCATGTCGAACACGTCGAATGACATCGGCAGTATATCACTCTCGCAGGCGCCTCGACAGGCGGCGCCACTGCGCCTGCCATCAGTGATCTTGCGCAGGAACGCGCCTCACGCTACGATAAAGATAGCTGCTGCCATTTCTATAGCATGCGCCCCGACGGCGCCGGTGGCGCCGCCTGCTCGTGCTACGCGGCAACGCACACCAAACGAGAGATGTATCTTGTACCAACAGCGAACAATACCACACCACAAAGGAGCCATACGTCATGGCAATCACACGCGAACGCTTCGAGCAGGGTCTGACCTACGAGCAGTTCAAGGAACAGATGACGCGCAACCAGGAGCGTTTCATCGTCAATGAGCAGAACTTCACGCCGGATGCGGCGGATGTAGACGCGATCAAGAGCCTGCCACAGTCGGTCAATGTGCTTGTGTTGGTGGAGGACTGGTGCGGCGACGTGATTGACAACCTGCCCGTTCTCGGTAGACTGGCGATGACCACCGGCAAGTTTGACATCCGCGTCTTCCTGCGCGACCAGAACCTCGACCTCATGGACCAGTATCTCAAGGACGGCCAGTTCCGCTCGATTCCGGTCTTCGCCTTCCTCGACGACTCGTTCAACAAGCTTGGTCACTTCATCGAGCGCCCAGAGAGCGTCACCTCTCGTCGCGCCCAGCAGCGCGCAGAACTCTACACACAGCATCCAGAGTTTGGCTCACCGGAGACGCCGATCACGCAACTGCCCGAAGACGTGCGCGTGAAGCTGATGGAGGCGCAGGCGCCACTGCGCGAGGCCACCAAGGCGCAGGATAATCAGGATGTCGTGCGCGCCATCCGTGAGATCGTCACCCCTGTGCGGGCGTAGACGCTCACCTCGCCCTCTCCTGCAAGGAGAGGGCGAGGTGAGCGTCTGTTGTTCTGGCTCCTCTCCCCGATCAGGAGAGAGGCTGCGAGAGAGGTCCAGGAGACTGCTATGCCGAAGCGACTGGTGAAGGTGAGCATTGCGTATTGCGCCGAGTGCGGCTATGAGCCACAGACGCTGGCGCTGGCGGAGGCGCTGATGAGGCAGTTCCGCGAAGAACTCTCGGAGATTGAGCTACTCCCCTGGCAGGATGGCTCGTTCGATGTGTCGGTGGATGGCGAACTGATCCACTCGATGTACCGTGACGGCGGCTTCGCC